>JAJQBF010000206.1 GCA_021203425.1 Clostridiales bacterium
AAATAGTGTTATATAATTGTTTTGATGGGTTAAATATTGTTACAACATTGTAAACTATTTTTGGAGGTAAAAAGAAATGAAGAAGAAATTAGCACTTGTTGTTGCTGCAGCTATGGCAGTTTCGGCTTTTACAATGAATTCATACGCTGATGACGAATACACAGAGGTTTCTGTTGTTATTGACGGCGGAGAACTCGAAATAGCAGAAGGCGATCAGCCTGCGGTTATCGTAGACAGCAGAACAATGGTTCCCGTAAGAGCTATTGCAGACGCTCTCGGCGTAGAAGTAGCTTGGGACGGCGAAACAAAAACAGCAACTTTTGACAAGGGTGATGCAAGTGTAGACCTTACAATCGGCGAAACAACCGTAAAGGTAACCGCAGGTGAAGTTGAAACAGAACAGGAAATCGACGTAGCCGCTGTTATTATTAATGAGAGAACAATGGTTCCCGCAAGATTTGTTTCCGAATTCTTCTCAGCAGACGTTGACTGGAACGAAGACACAAAAACAGTAACAATCTCAACAGCTGCTGCTGTTGCCGATGACGCTGCAAGCGATTCCGCTGTTGATGCCGATACAGAAGAAACTACAGAGGCTGCTGAAGATTCAGAAGAAACAACTGCTGCCGATGAAGACACAGAAGAAACCACAGAGGCTGTTGAAGAAACATCTGAAGAAGATGAAGAAGCAGCTGCTGAAGATTCAGAAGAAGAATCATCTGACGAAGATGCAGATTCAGAAGAGACTACAGAAGAAACAGCTGAAGAAACTACAGAAGAAGAATAATCTGCTGTAATACAGTAAAAACCGTTTTCCTTATCGGGAGACGGTTTTTTATATGCACCGTAAACCGCAGCAGCGGCACTGTATATTGCAAGGGCATAAAAATTTTGTAAAAATTGTGAAAACGGGGTTGCAATTTGGTTTTAGCTGTGGTAGAATTCTTTCTGTGAAATACATTTGTTTGTCAAGGGTGAACAAGTTATGGAAGATACATCAGAATATTTAATAGTTGATAAAAGTGTTTTGCCGGAGGTTTTTTTAAAGGTAATCGATGCCAAAAAGCTGATTGCCTCAGAGGGTATTTCCGTTTCCGACGCAGCGGCAGCCGTAGGCATAAGCCGTTCGGCATTTTATAAATACAGAGATAATGTCTTCCTTCTGGGTGAAAACAGAAGAGGCAGTACGGTTATTGTGGCTTTGGATTTAGACCACAGACCCGGGCTTTTATCAAATGTTTTGAATACCATAGCCGACTTCGGGGCAAACATACTTACAATAAACCAAACAATCCCCATAAACGGGGTTGCAAACGTAACAATAAGCGCAGAATTAAACTCGCCGGCTAATGACGTTGACGGGCTTATTCAGAAAATAAAAGGCAATAAGGGTGTTCTTGCCCTTAAAATAATAGCCAGGGAGTGAATTATAAATATGGCGAAAATAGCAATTATGGGATACGGTACTGTAGGTTCGGGTGTTTATGAGGTTATAAAAGTTAACCAGAATATTGTAAACACAAAGGCAAAGGAGGACATTGAGATACAATATGTTCTCGACTCAAGAGACTTCCCCGGGGATCCCGTTGAAGAGGTTCTTACGCATGATTTCAACGATATTTTAAATGATGACGAGGTAAGCGTTGTTGTTGAGGTTATGGGAGGAGTTAAGCCGGCTTACGAGTTTACAAAGGCTCTTCTTTTAAAGGGAAAAAGCGTTTGTACATCAAATAAAGAGCTTGTGGCGGCTCACGGCGCCGAGCTTATAAAAATAGCCGAAGAAAAGAACATAAACTATCTTTTCGAGGCAAGCGTAGGAGGCGGAATTCCTATTTTAAGACCTCTTATTTCCTCTATTACAGCAGACAAAATTCAGGAAATAAAGGGTGTTTTAAACGGAACCACAAACTATATGCTTACAAAAATGTCAAAGGAAGGTCTTGAATATGATGACGTTTTAAAAGACGCTCAGAATAAAGGCTATGCCGAGAGAAACCCCACCGCAGACGTTGAAGGCTATGATGCCTGCAGAAAGATTTCAATTCTTATGTCTCTGGCTTTAGAGGCACAGGTTGACTATAATGACGTTATGACAGAGGGAATAACGAATATTACAAAAACAGATATAGACTATGCAAAGGCTATGGGCAAGGTAATAAAGCTTTTGGGCGTAGGCAAAACAACTAAGGAAGGCAGCTGGGCTTTTGTTGCTCCCTTTATGATCGGAGAAGACAGCCCTCTTTATATGGTAAACGACGTTTTCAACGGAATCTGCGTAACAGGCAATATGCTTGGTCAGGTTATGTTCTACGGCAGAGGCGCCGGTAAGGAGGCTACAGCGGCGGCTGTTGTATCGGACGTTGTAGACGCTATTAAGCATAAAAACACCCATGTTATTATAAACTGGGCAGAGGAAAAGCAGGAGCTTATGCCTATGGACAGCTTTAAAACAAGCAGGTTTGTAAGAGTTGAATCATATGATAAGCCAAAGGCTAAAAAGGCGGTTTCCGATATTTTCGGTGATGTTAAGTTTACGGAACTTCCCGAACTTGAAGACGAATTCGGCTTTATCACCCCCAAAGCGGCTGAATTCGAAACAGACAGGCTTTTAAGCAGTCTTTTAAGCTGTGAGGGAATAGAAAATATATTGGGAACGCTCATAACAGAGGAGTAAAAGATTATGTTAATAGTTATGAAATTCGGCGGCACATCTGTTGCCAATGCCGAAAGGATAATGAATGTTGCATCCAGAATAAAAAGATCTTATGACAGCGGAAACAAGCTTGCCGTTGTGCTTTCCGCTCAGAGCGACACAACAGACGATTTAATAGACAAGGCTCATGAGATAAACGCAAACCCCTCAAAAAGAGAGATGGATATGCTCTTAGCTACAGGAGAACAGCAGTCTGTAGCCCTTATGTGTATGGCTTTGGAAAAATTAAAGGTGCCTTGTATTTCTATGAATGCAAGTCAGTGTCACATTTACGCAACCTGTGACTATTCAAACGCAAGAATTAAGGATATTAACGTTCGCAGAGTTGAAAACGAGCTTGACACAAAAAAGGTCGTTATTGTACCGGGCTTTCAGGGCATAAACAATAGAGGAGACGTTGTTACATTGGGCAGAGGCGGCTCTGACACATCGGCTGTTGCCCTTGCGGCAAAGCTTAACGCAGATCTCTGTGAAATATATACAGACGTAGACGGGGTTTACACAGGTGACCCCAGAGTAATTTCCCATGCTAAAAAGCTTAAGGAAATTTCATATGACGAAATGCTTGAATTTGCAAGTTTGGGGGCACAGGTTCTCCACAACCGCTCCGTTGAGCTTGCCAAAAAATACGGCGTAAATCTTGTCGTAAGATCCAGCCTTTCCGAGGCGGAAGGAACCATTGTTAAGGAGGGAACCAAAGTGGAAAGTATGTTAATAAGCGGTGTTGCCGTAGATAAAAATGTTTCGAGAATTTCAATTATAGGTCTTGAGGATAAGCCCGGAACCGCATATAAGCTGTTTTCCGAAATGGCAAAGAAAAATGTCAGCGTAGATATTATACTTCAGTCTATAGGTCGTGACGGAAGAAAGGACATCTCCTTCACAGTGGCACGTTCCGACCTTCAGTCGGCTATGGACGCTATTGAATCCATCAAAAATAAAATAGGCTATCAGAAGGTTGACCATAAGGAGAATGTTGCCAAGGTTTCAATCGTAGGGGCAGGTATGGCCACAAATGCCGGAGTTGCCGCCTTGTTCTTCGAGGCTACCTACAGCGCAGGGGTAAACGTAAATATGATTTCAACCTCCGAAATAAAGATTTCAATTCTCGTTGACGAAAAGGACGCAGACTATGCCGCAAACGCAATTCACGATAAATTTATGGTGCAGTCAGCCAATTTAAGACACTGATATTTTTATAAATAAAACAATAAATTCGCCGCAAAGCCCTTAAA
>JAJQBF010000051.1 GCA_021203425.1 Clostridiales bacterium
GTTATAATTTTTGTGGAAATACTCCAAAAAAATTTCGGATTCGGTATTGCAATTTTTGTGAAAATGCTTTATAATAAACTTATGTTTAGATTAGAACGTGTTAAATACAAATTAAATAATTGTTAAAATATATTAAGTCTCCTGTCAGGAGGTTTTAATTTTTGCGTTTTTATAACAGAAAGAATATAAAATAACAAATTTAAGCCGAAAACGGGGAGAAAACAGGGCTGCTGTCTTTGAATTAATTCTCGGACACGGCGGCTGATGTATGTTTATACACAAATAAAAGGAAAAGGAGGGAGAATATGAGCGGAAAAAATTCACCCAGAGCAGATGAATTTAATAAAAAACACAAACGTATAAAAACGTGGCACAGACTCCTTTTGGCTTTGGGCTCTATTGTTGTTTTTGTCACTACATATATGCTTATTCTCCCGGCAATAACGGCGGAAATCGGCTCTATTGCTCTTTTTGACGAATCCGTTTCATCGGGAAGTTCAATTACACCGGAAGAAGAAACATTTTATATAGAAGAAACAACGGAAGAGTTTACCGGGGAAACAAACGAAGAAAATATAAATGATGAAACCGACGGGTCTTCCGAAGAAACCTCTGACCAAGCCTTAGAGGAAACAACAGAGGGAGAAACCGGCGGTAACGAAAGCGAGGCAGGCGCCTCAGGCTCGGGAGGAGTTCCCGAAAACGTAACATCAGAGGGCGAAAGTGAAGAAACCTCCGAAGGAGAAACAGAAGACGAAACGGCAGAAAGCCAAAGCGAGGTAACAACGGAAACCGCCGCCGAGGAAGACGGCTCCGGGGCAGCAGGCGGAATAACAGTAACCTATGAGCTTGCCGAAGAAACGGAAGATCTTTCCAAGGTCGGAGAAGAGATAATGCTTGTAATTCTTGCCTCTACAGCCGGTGTTTCTTATGACTATACAAATTCAAGCTGTTCTTATGACGCCGTAAACGACTATTATAATGTAGATTTGGAACTGAATTTTAAACTTACTAAGGATCTAATCGACACAACAAGCACCGGAAAGCTGACGGGAAGTAATTATTACGGCTCTGTTGTTATCGACCTTCCCGATAATGTGGTTATTGACGATGATATTTTGGGTGTAACCTACCCGGGCTATGTAACAGGTACTACATCAGATGCGTTCACTTATTATTTCCAAAAGGATTCTGATGGAAATTATCAGGTTGTTATGGTATTCCTTAACTCTTATATCAGTACTGTAGCCGACGGCACGACTCTTGAAGGCTCTATTGATTTTTCGGCTACCCTTGACGCAGGGTCTTACAATTCAACTGATAATACGGTTGAGGTTAAAGATGCCGACGGAACTGTTTATCTTAAAATCGATAATGTTTCATACCCCGAAAATGCAACATCTACGGGCGATATTATAATTTCAAAAACCGGAAGTTATGACAGTTCTACAGGTCTTCTTACTTACACTGTTTATGTAACAACAACAAAGGGAACGGGAGAAACTATAACCCTTACAGACTACTTTACGGATTCGGGTTTCAGCAGTATTTTAGGCGACCTTGTAAGTGTTTCATATTCATCGGGTACAGTTTCTTTAAACACATATTATGACAGCTACAACAATAAAACCGTTTATGAGGTCAGCGGCTATAACAGTACTTCCTCTGCCGAAGATATTTCCGAGAGTACCACAGCTGCAGCGGCGGCAAACAACGGAATAGCGGAAGAAACCACAGAGGAATCTACTGCCGAGGCAACTACAGATGCGGCTACGGAAACAACAACCGAAGAAGTTTCAGGCGCACTTCTGACGGCAGGTGTTTCCACAGATGCTTATTATTACTATGATTCCGACGGAAAGCTTGTTATTGTTCTTCCCGGGCTTTCAGGAAATGCCAACTCGGGTACAGGGCAGTATATAACGGAAAATGCCTATGCGGTTACATATACATATAAGCTGGATCCGGAAACCGAAACCAGCTATTCCTCTACAAACTCGGCAACGGCATCAACAACCGATTCCTCAACAGGCAATACCCTTACCTATGAATCGGAAAAAACCGTTACGGCAACGGGTATTGACCTAATAACCAAGTCGGGTTCATACAGCAACGGAGAAATAACATGGAAAATTGTAGTAGGCAACAGCAGTTTGACTACTCTTGACGGATATATACTTTATGACTCTGCTTTCGAAAGTATGACAGCGGCTGAGCTGACTTCTGCACTTAACGGAATTACAGCCGATTATTACGAAATAGTTTATGATTCGACCGATCCCGATAAGATTGTGGGCATAAAGTTTAAAGGCGGTTCCGACGGTATATACACCATAACCTACAGCCAAAACTACACTTCGTGGACAAGTGAAACTGTAACAAATGAGGCAAGTCTTGAGTCTCCCGACGCAGGCTCAGGCAGTTCGACTTGGGGTGAAACAGGCTCGGCTTATGTTACCGGTGAATCAAGCAGCAGTTTTTCAAAAACGAGAAACGGCGACCCGGACTATGATTCCAACAGCGGAACCTACACTATAAGCTGGTTGGTTAATTTTACAGTTCCCACAGGGGGAATACCGGCAGGAACAACAATAACCGACTATATTTCAGGTTCAGGACATTATATAACCTATGCACAGGCGCAGGCTTTGGCGGCGGCTCTCAAAGACGCTTGGGACTCAGACAATATAACCGATATACAGTTCTGTACCGACAACTGGGGCGGAACGTGGGTTGACGCTGACAGTTTGACAGACGGAACATATTATTATCAGTTCAGGTTTACAACGGTATATGATATAGCATATGACGATACAGGCATAACTGAAATAACAATAAATTATGACGCCAATAACAATAAGGCTGTGGTTTCATATTCATATCCGAGTAATAAAATAACCTACACTTATTACACAACGGCTGACCCTTCGGGTGTTGCCGACACAGAAACCTACTCCAACACTGTAAGCACAGGCGGCTCAAGCCAAAGCGCAAGCTGGAGCTATTCAAAAAAGGTTGTTAAGTATGCCGTAAACTCATGGAACGGTCTTTCAACTTCAACTGTTACAAAAACAATAGATGTAGCCGATACCATGTCAGATTACAGCGCAACATGGGTTGTTAAGATTGTTATGGACGACAACACACAGACCTATACGGTAAAGGACACTCTGCCCGGCGGTGTTGATTTAAGCAGTATTCTGATTTCCGCCGACGGAAGTAATTATTATACTTTATCAGCAACATCGGCAGCAGATGCACAAACATTAAACGAAATATCGTCAGGCAGTGTAACCGATGACATATTGAAGTTTTATTATGAAACCGATTCAGACGGAAACATTGTTTTGACAGTGAACCCCGACGGAAACAGCGGAAGCGGTATAACTACCCTTTACATAAAGTATATATGTGATGTTGAATATGATTCCGCCACAAACACAGCCGGAACTACAACAACCCTCGGCAACAATGTTGAGGTAACAACCTCAAGCGGAACCTATGATACCGACAGCAGTACGATTATAGTAAGCTGGGAAGACAGCGGTGAAACAGAAACGGTTGTAACAAAGGACGACTACTTTAACACAAACAATAACATAATTTATTATAACTTGACCATTAACCCTGATGGTGAAACATATGTTGACGAAGACAATGAGGTGTATGACCAGTTAAGGGTTTACGATGTTCTGACATATCAGAGTACAAATGACGTTTACAGAGATGTAAGTCTCAGAATAAGTTCAATTCACCTTTATTATGCCGATACTGTGACTGTCAGCTACAGTTCTGACGGAACTCCTTCATACAGCGGTACTGAGGTTGATGATGACGACTGGGACTATACCTTCTCTGAAACAACAGACAGAATCGGCGGCAGTGTCGATTCACAGTATTTCACAGACAAAACAACGGACACAATTATCCTTTATGTTCCTAACGGAAGCGCTTTACTTTTTGTCTATGAATATCAGGTAAGCGTTATTAACACAAATGCGTATTCGGCAGCGGCAAATGCTACAAATACAGCGTCTGTATATGCAGGAACCACTCTTCTCGATGATGCTACGAAGACTGAATCAGGTTATATAAACGAAAATGTTCAAACTTCGGGAAATATCAGCGGCGAGGTAGGCTATACTATTTACAAGCTTGATGAAGACAGCTTTGCCACGAAACTCTCCGGTGCAACCTTTGCCTTGTATGTGTATGACAATACGGCAGGCAGCTTTGTTTTATATGATTCCTATACAACAGGCTCCGACGGTATTATAAGCGTAAGCGGCAAAACTGTTTCCATCTCCGAGGCAACGGACGTAAACGGAGCAAGTATAACAGACGTAGACGGAAATCAGATATATATAGACAGTGACGGAAATTATATTTATAAGGCAGACTGGCAGCTTGAAACCTTTATAGACACAACAGTGGGCTATTTCAGAATTACAGGTTCCGACGGTACAACCTATAAATACATACCCGTCAACACTATATGTTACTTTAAGGAAACTTCGGCGCCGACAGATTATAACCTGCTTGACACTAACTACTATTTCTACTACGGTGAAAACATAAGTGTAAGTTCGGGAAACTGCGATGGCTATTCCGCTGTAGACCAGAGTATGATAAGTACGTCAAATCCTATTAAAAATATAATTATGGGTTATGTAAATTATATTACAAACTCCCATAATTCCGACTATTATTCTGAAAAAACCTATCTTTCTCTTGTAAAGACATGGCTTGACGCAGACGGAAACGAATATACCAAAACAGACGGCAGTGTCAGCTTTACGGTTTACAGAATTTTGACACTTCTTGACGGAACAGTAGTAGACCTAAGCAGCAATTCGGCAACTGAGGAAACAACCGTAGAAGGTGCAACCGAAACCACAACGGAAAGTGATGAAAAAGTAGTTTCGTGGACGCTTTATGACGGAAATTATTCTTGGAGCAGTGCAATAGATTCGGGAACTGTGGAATATTATGACGATAGTACAACTATAAGTATTTCCATATATTCAAGCTCGGTTACTTATTCCCAATGGTATAGTTGGTTCCCGACTATAAAGATAGTAGATGCTGATACCGGAAACACACTGATTTATGATAATACAGGGGCGGCAGCGGCTGCCGGGGCTGCTTATGGGTGGACGGATTATGACACTTCCGGAGCAGGAGGGGGAACTTTTACGGCTACCCTTGACATACAATATGACAACATAATAATTTATGCCGAAAATGTCTATATTTATACCGGCAGTTCAACTGTTCTTACTGCCACGGTAACCGTAGACGGAACTGTTCCCACAACCACTACAATGGAAACTACGACTGAAACAACCACCGAAACCACAACGGAGACAACCACAGAGGTAACAACAGTAATATACGATGTGAATTTCTCCGCTGACTTAGACAGCAGTAAAATTACAGCCATAAAGACCCAAAACACAGAGAATACCTATGACAATTATCCCTATAATGGCTCTCTCGGAGATGATAATTTCTTCTACGTCTACGGAAACCTTATCTATGGAAAGACAGCGGTGCAATATGACATAAACGGCAACGGAGATGTTGATGACGGAGAAACACTTGACATCTGTCTAAAACTGGAAAACTCAGCCGGAACTTACGTTTCCTTTACCACAAAATATGGCGGCTATCTGACTGTAGTGTTTAACGGGGATAAAACAAACGGCATAACTGCCTACAGTGCGTCGGGGAATACCGCCGCTCCGATTGACGGCGATACTGTTTTGACGAGAGTTAACTATTACGGCGCAAATGACAGTTCCGGAACGGTTTTGACAAAATATTTTGTCGCCGGAACCTACGTCATTAAATATCCGGCATCATGTTATATATTCTATATGTCATTTGCCGAAGGGGCTTTGGAGAGTGTTTCGTCAAGCAGTACGAAGATTTATAATCCCACAACAGACGGAACAAGCTCAACATTCTACACTATTGCCAACCATGCAACCTCAACGAGTTACGGAACAATTTCAGGCTTTAACAGTCTGTCAGATTTGACAACCTGTCTTAAAATGGCAAGTGCCGAAAAAATAACTTTTACGGCAGATGAAGACGGAACACTGTATGTAATTGTTACGAACCCGAAAAGCTATAAATCCGTAGGGTTGATTATAGACGGCGAGGTTCACCTTGCTACGGCGACAGGTCAGTATGACTCTGACGGAAACGAAATTTATACTATAACCACCCGCATAGAGGCAGGGGATCATACCATAACAAGGTATAACTACGAAATTATGCTGTACTACTTACAGTATACCCCCGATGACTACGGCAGTACGGAGTGGGAGGCTGTAGGCTATGTACCCTCTAATAAATATGCCGAGGAATATAAAAAAGGAACTATAAGCGCATCAAACGGCTGGTTCTGGTCCGATCAAACTCTTCCTCTTATTTATATTGATGAAGAGGGAAATATTTTAGGCTATTACAGCTATTATATAGTTGAGAACAAGGTAACAGACAACAGCGGAAACTCTGTTTTTCTGACCCAATACAGAAACAGCCTTAACGAGGGTATCAGTTCCGGCACTATAGGAATTTCGAACCAGATTAACGAAAATACCGAGGGCAGTACGAAGGTAACGGTAAACAAATCGTGGCTCAGTTCTGACGGACAGGTACTCAGCGGAAGTGAAATAACCGCAGACAGCGTAACCGTCGACCTTTACGCAAGAGTTAATATTTACAGCTCGGTGGGAAACTATATTTCGGGTACATCTAATTCATGGGACACTTCGGCATATACAAGCAGTGATCCGGATCCTGACGGGTTAGTCAGCAGTATTTTTACTATAACAGGCGATGTGAGCAACTCGGGCAACGTAGGTACTGTATCTTTTGACGAAACGTCATACTCCCGTTATCTGAAATTTGAAGATGCTGCAAGTGTAATTGTTGATTCACCGGCAACAAAAAGCACGCTGAGTCTTATGATTTTAAACTGGACAAGCAGCAGTTTAAGTAAGGGACTCGGTTTTACGCTTACTTCACCTGATGGAGATGATTACAGCTTTATATATTCAGCCAACGAAACAAACGGACTGAGCGGAACTTATCCCTCTAATTCTTCGAATTCTTCGGCTGTTGAGTACACTACATCAAATTCAAGCCGAGTTTCTGTATCAGGCAATTCAAATGCAGATGTTACAGGTGTCATAATTTTTACAATAGAGCTTGATGAAGCCGGAGAGTGGATTATTACAAGAAACGGCGGTCAGGAATATTTGTATGACATCAGCCTTGCTTATCAATATCAAAACTTGGCTGAAAACTACGGTGTTTATATAGGAACCTACACTGTAGAGGCTGATGATGACTGGTCGAAAACAATTAAGGCTCTTCCCCTTTATGTTTATGACGACAGCGGAACTAACGTAGTAGGCTATTACAGCTATTTTGTAAAGGAGACAAGCCCCTCAAGCGGCTATGACACCTCATATGTTTGTACTATGGAAACAGGGGAGATTGTTTCGGCAATAACTTTACTTGATAAATATACAAACAGTGACGGTGATGAACAATATATTGTTCAGATTACCTATCACAATAAGAATGAAAATACCTACTCAACCGTAGTTACCGGAGCCTGTACGGCTTATGAACTGCCTACAGACAACAACGGAGCTTATGTAGAAAATACTGTTACTCTGTCAACAGTGGCTGAATATACGTTAAACGGAACAACAACAACCTATACTACAGGAACTGAGTTGTCTTCGGCGACAATAAACAGCTCAAGATTTTATGCTGTGATGGCAGGCTCTATAGGGGTAACAAATCAGGTAGTGGAAGAAATTGTTCTTCCTGAAACAGGGGGAGACAACAGCTTTAAGTATATTTTAGCGGGAACGCTGACAAGCTTGGCGGCAATTCTGCTTTTATATAAACGCAGGAAAAGTTTGAGCGCCGGTCTTTGATGAGGCAGAGCTTAAGCAGAGCCTAAGTGCTCAGACTGTGTAAATAAAATAAATGCGGATTAAGATTAAAAGACGAACGTTATATTATCTGTCTTTGACATATAATCCCGGGAAAGGAGTGATGAACAGGAAAAAAGAAGATCGCCCCTAAAGCCTCCCATTTTAGGGGAGGGGAACCGCCCGAAGGGTGGTGGAGAGGTAAAGCAGGTACCACATAGGAGCCGGAAAACGGCAATAGTTTTGGTACATTTCAACTTCAGGGGCAAGTATAATTAAAGATGGGACACTCACACACATTAATAAACAATGTGAGGGAGGGTAATTGATTTCGCCTGAATTTATTTTTCGGAACGTTATCAACCTCCACAACTAAGAAAGGAGATACTTTTATGAAAAAAGTAACCAGATTTTTTAGCCTCCTCCTCGCAATAGCAATGGTTTTGGCAATGAACCTCGGTACTCTTACAGTATCGGCGGCGACTTATTCGATTACAATTAATAATGCATCAACCGGACATACCTATACGGCATATCAGATTTTTACAGGTGATGTATCGGGTACAACACTTTCAAACGTAGAGTGGGGCAGTGATGTAAATTCAACTTATGTAATCTCAGTTTTGAAAACTGCGGGTTTACTTGCGAATGATGTATCATATTATACAACAGCTCAGCTTGTTGCAGATGAATTGGCAGGTCTGGCGGACGCTACAGATATAGCTACGGCAATAGCAGATGCTGCAACCAGTACTTTGACAGGTTCAGGTACATCAGCTGATGAATCCAGCGGTTCAGCTGAAATAACCGGTCTTGTATCAGGTTATTACTTAGTAATAGATACAGAGGGTACCGGTACTCATGCAGTTACAGGCGATGTATATTCAGCTTATATTGTTAAAATTGCAGGTCAAGATGTAACGGCTACTACAAAGCAGGATATACCTACTGTTGACAAGAGTGTAAAGGACACTAACGATACATCGGGCAGTGTTTCAGAATGGCAGTCAACAGCCGACTATGATATTGGTGATACAATCCCTTATCAGCTTACTGCTACATTGGGTACTTCCGGCTCCAATTTCCTTGATAATTATGATACATATAAGATTGTCTTTAACGATACTTTAAGTGAAGGTCTTACACCTGTAAATACAGGTACTGTAGGTTATTTGAAAATAGACACTATTTATGTTACAGACGCAGGAGGTAATAAGGTTGGCAGTTATGACATAAATTCTTCTTGCTATACAGCTACATATGCTGACGGCTCAAATAACACAACAGTTATAACAATTACTTTAAGTGATATTTTATCTCTTACAAACACCAATGGCGATAATATAGATGTAGAAGAAGGCTATCATATAGTTGTTGAATACAGTGCTGTACTTAATGAAAATGCTGTTATAGGCAGTACAGGCAACCCCAATGAGGTTTACCTTGAATATTCAAACAACCCCAACGGAAACGGCGAAGGTAAAACAACTACTGTAGAGGCAATTGTATATACATACAAGTTAACCGTTAAGAAGACTGATTCAAGTGGTGCTGATCTTGGAAACGCTGCATTCGACCTTTGGAAAAAGTTAAGTGCAGGACCAAGCGGAACTAAAAAATATCTTCCCGATACTGTCAGTACATATGACTATCAAACTGCATCAAACTATACAGAAAGTTCTACAACTGAAACGTCTTATTACTTTATAATTGACGGTGAAGATACTATTTACTACTATGACGAAACAACTTCAACCTATTACGAAGTTGTAGGCACAAGCACAGCTGATTCAAGTATCAGTGAATTTACTTTCTCCGGTCTTGATGACGGTACATATCAGCTTCACGAGACAGTAACACCTTCAGGCTATAATACAATGAGCCCGAATCCTCTTGAATTCCAGATTGTATCTACTTATAATTCCGCAGGCACAGCCCTTGAAAAGGTAGAAGTTAAGGATTCAACCGGAAGTACAGTTATTTCAGGTGATGGTACCAACAGTGAACAATTCGTTTATGACACAAGTTATAACTTAACAACTACCATCGCAAACTATAAAGGTGCTGAAATGCCTGAGACCGGTGGTATGGGTACGAAAATATTTTATACTTTGGGCGGAGTCCTTGTTTTAGGGGCAGGTGTTCTTCTTATCGTTAAGAGAAGAATGAGAAACACTTGATTTTCTGAATTTTAGAGTTTACGTTTTCAAAAATAAAGCTCCCCGCTTTGGGGCGGGGGCTTTTGAAGAACCGTCGGGCGCAGAAGTCCGGCGGCTGTCCAAAGGTAAGATTGTTTTTGAAAACCCGAGTTGTGACCTCGATTTGAGCATTTTGCTGTGAAATTCGGCGGTCGGTCTGTCCGGTTGTGGTATGAGTAAGCAGTCATTGTGGTATGGAAGGTATAAGTTCCGATGTGCCAAGCCTTAGAACCTCTCAGTCAGCGGAATTGAGGTAAATGTATTATATTGTTGTAAATACACTTTATGAAACTTCAATATTTTTTGCACCCAACGCTGACAGCTCCACTTTAGGGGAGCCTGACGAGCAGGCAAGCAAAATACTTAATTTAAGGGTTGGACGAGTCAAAAGCCAAAACCAAACATTGACACGAAACTTGCATTTTTACAGTGGGGGGGGGTAAACGAGATTTTTTAAGGCACAGTCTTAACATTTATCGTCCTCCACAAAAAATCCACAAGAAAGGACAGAATAAAATGAAGAAAATAACAAGATTTTTAAGCCTTCTCCTCGCTGCGGCTATGGTTCTCTCACTTAATTTCGGTACTCTTACAATATCGGTGGCAAGTGCTTACACTATTACAATACAAAACGAAACAGATGGCTATACATACGCAGCTTATCAGATTTTCAGCGGTACGTTAACCGGTACCGGTGTTACTAATGATCCATATGTTTTATCCAATGTTGTATGGGGCAGTGGCGTAAGTAATGAAACCATCGGTACATATTCAGAGATATTAGCTGCTATTAAAGCAATAACACTTGACAGCGGAACAACATATCTTTTTAAAGATTGTACATCTGCTGCAGATGTGACTGCTGTTTTATCAGCCAACAATTCCAACAGTGAACTAGCTGAAAAATTTGCCGAAACAGTGGCAGGTCATTTATCAAATACAGCTACTACAGCAGATACTGTTACAACGGGCACAGGTTATGTACTTGATGTCGGTACACCCGGTTACTATCTTGTAAAGAATACAGCTGTACCAACCGGAACCGGTACTTCTTACACAAGCTATATTCTTCAGGTTTTAGGTGCAGTTAGTATGGATCCTAAGACAAGTGTTCCTGAAGTTGATAAGAAAGTTATAGATGAAGACGATTCAGAGGGAACTACATCAGACTGGCAGGAATCAGCCGACTATGATATCGGAGATGATGTTCCTTTCCAGCTGACAGGTACACTTCCTTCAAACTATGCTGATTATGATACATATTATTATGCTTTCCACGATGAGGAAGATGCCGGACTTACATTTAACCCGGATTCAGTTAAGGTTTAAGTAGATAACAGCGGAACTTTAACAGAGGTTGGCAGCGGTTATACAATCAGAATTGCTACTTCCGGCGGAACTTATAGTAATACTAATATAACACAAGGTGTAATCTTTAGCGATGACTGTACATTTGAGGTTGTATTTGAAAATCTTAATGCTCTTTATGATACACAGACTACTCCTGCTCTCATAAGCATATCTTCTTCAAGCAAGATTGTTATTAAATATAATTCTACATTGAACGACAAGGCAAATACCGGTTCGACGAGCAATGACAACAAGGTTTACCTTGAATATTCAAACAATCCCTACGCAAGCGGAACAGGTACAACCCCTGAGAAGAAGGTCAGTGTGTATACATATGTTGTTTCAATACATAAGGTAGACAGCAGCGGCAATCCTCTTAACGGCGCGGACTTTACACTTTATAAGTATGATTCCGAAGTTTCAACATATGTAGAGGTAAGTGTAGAAACTACTACATCTACCGAACCCGGCACCAGTGTTATAAAGACAGTGGAAAGTGAAACATATTATGCTACAGTAACGGAAAACGGTACTGAGGCTACAACTGAAGTTACTGTGGACGATTGTAAATTCACATACACAGGTCTTGACGCAGGTACATATATGCTCAAGGAGTCATCAACTCCCAACGGTTATAACACATCTTCTGATATTTATTTCACAATTGTAGCAAGTCATAACGGTACAGGTCTTGCTGAACTTTATATAAAAGATGCAGACGGAAATGTTATATCGAATTATTTCTCGTGACAAACAGGCGGCGGCACTACATTTTCAATTGATACATCGTCGGGTCTGATTTCTACCAATGTTGTAAACTACAAAGGTACGGAATTGCCCGAAACCGGCGGTATGGGTACTAAGATTTTCTACACGCTGGGCGGACTGCTTGCTGTGGGTGCAGGTATTCTGCTTATTGTTAAGAGAAGAATGAGAAATGTTTAATTAGGTTTAATACCGAAACAAAACGAAGTAAAAGTTTTCTCCGCCTACCCCGGCGGAGAGCTTTTGCAGAGTCTCTCTTCATAATGAAGACGGGCTGTGCAAGAGGAATTTTGGGAGTGAATTTAGTGATAAAAGACAAGGTAAGTGTATTTTTGTTTTTGGTTTTGATAGGCGGTCTTTGTCTGCTTTTATATCCTACCGTAAGTGATTATTGGAATTCATTTCACCAGTCAAGGGCAATTGCATCATATGTTGATGCGGTTGAAGACTTGAGCGGCGAGGAATATGAAAAAATCATTCAGGCGGCAAGGGAATATAACGAAAGACTTTACAATAACTCAAGCCGATGGCACCCAACCGAGGCGGAGCTTGAAGAGTATAACAGTCTGCTTGATGTTTCAGGCTCGGGAATTATGGGCTATATCGATATTGATAAAATAAATGTTGAGCTGCCTATTTATCACGGTGTAAGCGACGCTGTGCTCCAGGTTGCGTCAGGGCATATGCCCGGGTCATCTCTGCCTGTGGGGGGAGAAAATACCCATGCTGTTTTGACAGGTCACAGGGGGCTGCCTTCGGCAAGGCTTTTTACCGATTTGGATAAGCTGATTGAGGGCGACACCTTTGTTATAACATTTTTGAATGAAAAAATAACATATGAAGTGGATCAAATTAATATTGTTGAGCCTACGGATACCAGAGATTTGGCATTTACACCCGGGGCGGATTTGATAACACTTGTTACCTGTACCCCTTACGGAATAAATTCACACAGACTGTTGATAAGAGGGCACAGAATAGAAAATATTGAAGAAGGCAGCAGTGTTAAGGTTTCAGCAGACGCCAATAAAATAGAGCCGATTATTGTCGCTCCGTTGGTGGCGCTGCCCATATTGTTGATATTGTTTGTCATTATGATGGTTATGACAGGCAAAAAGAAAAAGTAGCTATATTTTTAGGCGGTGTTATTTATGAGAAAACGAATTTTAACAATCATAGCTTTAATTGTCTTTACAATTTGTATTTTTCCGGTTTTTGCTTTCGGCGGAACCGGAGTTGTTCGGCTGAATTATGTCAAGCCGGGGGTTTCTTTCAAAATTTATAAAATAGGTGATTTTAACGGCTCGGGTGTTTTTGCTGTTGACGAGGATTTCAGTGCCTACGGCATTGATTTCGAAAGTTCGGAGGCGGCGCAAACCTTGGCGGCATATGTCGAAAGGGATAATATTGCCGAAGAGAGGCAGGCATTAACAGGCAGCGACAATACGGTTATTTTTTCGGGGCTTGAAAGCGGATATTATCTGATTTTGGGCGAAACCTACAATGACGGAGATTATATTTATACTGCTTTGCCTGTTATGCTTACGGTTTATGAAGGGGAAGTTATTGAAATAAGCGGCAAATATGAAATGGCTGATATTTCGGACAACAGCAGTGATTATCAGTCTGTTTCGGCTCTTAAGGTTTGGAGCGGCGGCAGTCTTGACAGTATCGTTGTACAGCTTTTGTGCGACGGTGAAGTTTATGATGAACAGACATTAAACAGCAGCAATAACTGGCGGTATACATGGAACGGACTTGATCTTGTTCACAGCTGGACGGTTACGGAAAAAGAGGTTCCCTCGGGCTACAGCCTGAGTATCGAAAAGGACGGACAGGTTTTTATTCTGCTGAATACGAAGGACTCCGACACACCGGGCGGCGGCGGAAACACAGCGGAAACCTCAACAGAAGTGACAACGGACGCAAAAACGGAAACAACCACCAAAAAGCCTTCCGGCAGCGGAGGGGGCGGCAGTGTATACCCCAATGAAACAGAAACCACAACAACGGAGGAGTCTGTTGAATCCACAACGGAAGAATCTGCTGAAACCACAACGGAAAGCGGTTATGAACAGGGAACAGAGGAAGAAGAGGTTGAGGAAACAACTGAAAAGAAAAACGACAGCTCAGACGATGACAAAGACGACGATGACGAAGATAACAGCGGCAGCGACGACAGCCCGGAGCCGGTTACGGACGAATACGGAAAGGTTATAAGTGAAAGTCAGGTAGGTGATGATTCGGGAACGGGAACCGACAGCAGCGCTTTAAACTCGTCAGCCAGTGTCTCCTCGGAAAGCGGTGAGGCATCGGCGGCAAGCGTTTCGTCAAATTCGGAAAGCGGAGCGTCTGTTTCTTCTGTTTCTTCGGGCAGCAGTGAAAAACTGCCCCAGACAGGTCAGCTGTGGTATCCTGTGCCTATACTTTCCTGCTGCGGAATTTTACTTCTTATTTTGGGAATAGGGCGCAGAAGAATGAGCGAGTAAGCTATATACAAAATTAATATTTCAGGGACAGAGCTTATTGATTTTGTCCCTGTTTTACTGTCATATTTTTATAAAAAATGGGTTGTAATGATTGACTTTTAGTTAAAATTGCCTTATAATTTGATTATAGAAATAAAGGAGCGAAAATAAAACTAAGCCGTTGTTTAGGCGGCTTATAAGGAGGAATTTTTTTGAAAAGAAAAATTTTAGCTTTAACTATGGCTTGTATTATGGCTTCTGGTACTTGCTCCTATGTCGGGGCAGAGGAGAGAGCCGAAGTACCGAGCGACCTGCTTGCTTTTGAAGGAGCAGAGGGCGGTGGCAGATTTACAAGCGGAGGCAGAGGGGGCGAGGTTTATATTGTAACCAGCCTTGAAGACTATGACCCGGAAACAGAAAAGCCCATAAAGGGTACTTTCAGAGACGCTGTAAGCGGAAATAACAGAATTATTGTTTTTAACGTGTCAGGCGTTATCGAGCTTAAAAATACTTTGAGAATCAATTCAAAGAATTTGACAATTGCCGGTCAGACGGCGCCCGGCGACGGTATAACAATTTACGGTTTTGAAACAAATATAAGCAATTCCGAAAATATTATTATGAGATATTTGAGATTTCGCCCCGGCGCTGACAACATTTACGCAGGGGACTCTGTGGACGCTATCTGGGGAAGATCGGCTAAAAATATTATGATTGACCATCTTTCTACGAGCTGGTCTACAGACGAAACAATGTCGATATACAGGGCTGAAAATATGACGGTTCAGTGGAGTATTGTGGCAGAAAGCTTAACAATGTCCGGTCACACTAAGGGGCGTCACGGCTACGGCGCTATTATGGGCGGAGTTAACACTACATATCATCATAACCTTATAGCTAACCATACTTCCAGAAACCCCAGAATGGGCGGAGGAACCCCCGAGGCTGATGATAACGACCATATCGCTCTTTTTGATATGTCAAACAATGTTATTTATAACTGGGGCTTTAACGGCTGTTACGGCGGCGGCAGAGCGCAGGTTAACTTTACAAACAATTATCTTAAGCCCGGTCCCGGAACAAGAGAAAGCGTTGAAAGCCAGATTATAGATGCCGGTGAAGGAAATAAGCCCGGCTGGTTCTATGTGGACGGAAACGTTCTTGAAGGCGATGAGGCGGTTACAAATGACAATTCTCTGGGAATTAAGGTTTCGGACGCAGCAGCCGACTGGACAGAGATTGTTGATACAAAATTTGAAATGGACGGAAATTCGGCTGACGCTTTAAGAGTGACAGACGCCGAAACTGCTTATGAAGAGGTTATTGCTAAGGTAGGGGCTACATATCCTAAGAGAGATGCCCTTGATGCAAGAATTTTAACAGAGGTTAAAAACGGAACAGGCGAGTTTGCAAACAGACACGAAGAAGTGGGAGGACTTCCCTATATCGAAACAGTAACCAGAGAAGAAGGCTGGGACACTGACAACGACGGTATCCCCGACAGCTGGGAGCTTGAAAACGGACTCGACCCCAATGACCCCAAGGACAGTGCCCTTATAGCCGATAACGGATATGCAAATATCGAAAATTATTTCAACTCAATAGTTGATATGGAATATGTTCCTTCAAATCCCGTTGTTTCAATAAGCAATTTGGAGAATAACGCTATTGTTTCTCCCGGTTTGCCCTTTACTGTTGAGGCATTGGCTAAAGATGATGACGGAATTGAAAAGGTTGAATTCTATATTGGTGATGAGGTTGTTGCAACAGCCACAAGAGCGCCTTATCAGGCAGCCCTTACCCTTGAAGACGGTTCATATAATGTTTCCGTAAAGGCAACGGATAAGCTGGGAAATCAGACACAGTCAGATAAGATTTCAATACACGCTAATTCCGAAAACAAGCTTGTAGGATATACTACAAAGGATATAGGCGAGCCTAATGTTGAGGGTGCGGCTTATTCCCTTAACGGCGAGGTTGTTGTTAAAGGCTCCGGTAAGATTTCCGGAACTGAGGATAACTTCCACTATGCTTATAAGACATTAAGCGGTGACGGCGAAATTACCGTTAAGCTTGACTATATAACACCTGTTGACAATCATGCTTTTGCCGGAATTATGATAAGAGAAACGGCTAATGCTGATTCAAAGGCGGTTGCTCTGGGCATTTCACACACAAAGGCCTATGAGTGGAAGGAATATGACGTTACGGCAGGCAAAGATGTAACAATGTACAGAAACGCTTTCGGAGCTTATCTTGTTTGCAGATATAAAACAGGGGGAGAGTTTGACCAGATTGATGAAAACCTCGATTCACTTGATGCGGCAGAGGCAAGCGGTGTTGCTCTTGTTAAGGATATAGCTTTTAAGGACTATGACAACTATAACGGCTATTACCTTAAGCTTAGGAGAAACGGTGATACCTTTACGGCTTATGTTTCCGCCCATGGTACAAGCTGGACGGAAGTAGGCAGCAGAACCGTTGATATGAATAAAGATGTTTTGGTTGGTTTTGCCGTTGACGCAAATAAGCAGGCAAATGACATTGACAATTATAATACTGCTAAATTCAGCGAAGTTACAATTAAATAATAAGTGATAAATATTGCCACAGGACAGAAATAAACAAGCTGTTCTGCGGCTTTTTTATATTTTTTTCTTTACAAAAACAGGAAATTGTTTTATAATATTAGCACAAATAATTTTGCGAGGTTTTGAATATGTATATAAT
>JAJQBF010000060.1 GCA_021203425.1 Clostridiales bacterium
TTATAACATAAGTCAAGTACCACGTCCATAGTAAAATATAACGAAGTTACGTACGTAATTTTGGTTATTTTGTATATTGACTTTATACAACGTACGTGGTATAATAATATCATAAGGTAAAGGAAAACAGCACTTTGAAAATTGAATAGGGTTTACATTCTTTACAGGCTTTTAAATCTATGGTATAATAAAACTGTAAACAACAGGTATGTAAATTCAGGAGGAGGTAAAATGCCAAACAGTGCAGAGACTATAGAAAACTTAGCAAGGAAACTTGAACGAGTTAGAATTTTAAATGATTTAAAAGACTGCAAGAGCTTAGAAGAATTTCAAGCATTGGTTCAGAAATATGAAAACCTTTGCAATGATGATACTAAGTAACTAAAAGAAAGAGAGTGTAAACCCTATCAGTTTAAAGGGCTTGCACTCTTTTTTATTACATGCGGAGGTATTACACTATGAACGAAACTTTTAACACAGACATCAAGGAACTTAAGGAACTCAGAAACATGATTAAAGAACTTGAGGCCGAAGCAACAGCCATTGAAGATAGGGTTAAGGCGGCAATGCTTGACAGTGGAAAACAGGAAGTTTTCACCGCTGAATACAAAGTAACTTATAAGCCTATCACCTCAACAAGGTTTGACAGCAAGAGTTTTAAAGCCGCACACAGTGACCTTTATACAGCTTTCAGCAAAACAACCACATACAACCGCCTGACAGTAGCATAAAAATACTCTTGTATCAGCGACCAAGCAAGAGTACAAGAGTATAAGAAACCTGCCAAAGAAGAAAGGTTTAAGGGAATTATAACACACAACCCTAAACAATGCAACTGTAAATTTTAAAATCGGGAGAGGTAAAAGAATAAGCCTCTCCCATATGATGGAATATGTCGAGAGTAAGATGGGATATGTCAAGTGAAAAGTGAAACAACTTCTGAAACAAACGAATTTAAGTTGATAGTTAGGCACGAAAAGAATTTTTTAGGCACGAAATTCAACTCGCTTGTTTCACCCTAAAATGTTTCAGTGTTTCAGCAATGTTTCACCCAATGTTTCAGCCGAAAACCGCAGAAATATCAGGTTTTTTATTATATTGAAACATTGAAACATTTATTTATAATATAATATAAAAATGGGGTAATTAGGGAGTAATATAAATTAAAGGATATATAATATACTCCCGAATACCCCCATTTATATATAATATACAAATGCGATTTTTGCCAGCCTGTTTCACTTTCCGCAAATTGTCGAAAAGGTATGATTAAAATTGCACCACATAACAAAATTATTTCACAAAGAAAGGATAAATTATAAATGCTTGAAAAATTATATAATCAGATTAACCGCAAAGAAGAAACCGCTTCAACCTTGCTTTTCCTCTCCGAATATGTTAAAGGCAATGACGAAATGGAAGAATTGTTTTTAAAGGCTATCAGAGACACACACCATACAGGATTTAAAGACGGTATGCGAACCGCAATAGATTTGTTAAAGGACGCTTGACAAAAAAAGCTAAAGATGTAATAATAAAATATAGGCAAAATATTATAGTCGGCAAGCTATTAAATAGTGTGCTGACTATATCTATATTTTAAAAATGCACATTTTAAAAAATAACGGCTCTTGCTGATACGAACAAAAACAAAATCGTAAGAGATTAAGATAAAGCAACAAGTCAAGCCGTAAAGTGTCTTTTTCGGAGGGTATGCAATGAGTGAAAAACAGTCTAACGAAAAACTTATTGAGAAATTGCAAGCAAAGAAAAAAGGCACACCAACGGCAAAAGCTATATTGTCGGAGTTATTGGAACGAAACGAAAGACTTGTTGAGACATTTATTCACAGGTTCACAGGATTGAAAAAAAGCGACCCCGATTTTGAAGACGTGAAACAGCAGTCTTATTTTGCTTTTTACGCCGCCGCTTATACTTTTGACACGTCAAAGGGCTATGCCTTTTCAACATACCTGTATTTTTACATTCAAAAAGAATCAGGTCAAGCTTATTATAACAGCGGTTTTAATATACGAATCCCCCGAAATATGCGGTCAAGAATAAAAAAAATGTACCGCCTGAAAAGTGAAGCAGAAGCAGAAAGAGGGCATAAAGTAAACAATGAGGAAATTTTAAAAGAAATGGGCCTGTCGGAGGAAAGCACTAAATTAACTCTTTCAGCTATAGAGAAGTTAAAAACAATCAGCTTATACAAGCCGCTGAAAAGTGGAGAGGTTGAGGAAACAAATATTTCCGACACAATAGTAAGTGAATTTGACCTTGAAAGCAACACAATAGAACAAGTATGGTTAACAGAGTTAAGAGAGTATTTATTTAAAAGCTTAAAAGGATTAAGCCAAGTCAAGCAGAATATAATAATACAGCATTTTTTGCTGATACCCCTTTAAGCCAAATAAGCGCTGAAATAGGAGTATCAAGACAAAGAACCCAAGAGCAATTGCGTTCAGGCCTGTCAAATATAAGACATGGGAAGTATTCAAAAGTGCTTTTAGAGTTTTTACCTCCCCGAAGTATGGAGAGGGCAAAACACACTTTAAAAAAGGAATCAGAAACAGCGGTTAAAGGAATTAAAAACGATTTTGCAAAGATGAAAAGAGACGAAAGCACACAGAGAGAAACAGCCCCCGCATTTAACAAGCTGAAAATAGACGATTTTTCGAGAGGGTTGTTAGTGATTGAGGGTAATAAAACCTATATCGTAAAAGCCGAAGCCAAAGGGGAAGAAATAACAACGGTATTCAGCTTGCTTAATATAGACGATTTTTCAAAGGGGTTGTTAACAGTATGACAGCAGAAGAACTCACCGAAATGTTAAACAGCTATAGGGAATTAGAGCCGCAAGCACCTAACAGGCTATATATAAATAAACTGTTAGAGCAAAGTCAAAAATATGCTTGTAACAATACAGACGAAACAAAGAAATTACACAACCTTATTGTTTTATGGTTTATAGTAGAGCCGAAGCAGAATAAAAAGCCTGTTTGCGATGTTCTCCATATGTCAAGGCAACCTAAATATTTTGAGAGTATGAAAGCAAAAGCCGTAAACAGGCTTTTAGAAATAGCAAAAACAATATAATTTTAGCAAAGGGGAATAAAAACTATGTCAACTTTTACGGATAAAGCAAACCGTTTAAACAGTCTTGCAGAAGATTATAAAAACCTTGCTTCATTGACACACAGCACAACCGAAGAGGTTAAGCAAATAAAGCAGGAAATTATAAACAGGATTGAAAGAGAAACGGCTGAAAAGGCAAAGAAACTTGATGAACTTAGGAAAGCCGCAAGCGATAAAAACCGCACGTCAACAATACAAAAAATGTATCAGGCACAGTTTGAAGAATTAGAAAACATACCTGTAGTTATAACAAAAATCGAAAAAGAAGCAATAAACAGCAAAATTCTTGAAGCTGAAAATATGCTTAAAGAATTAAAGACGGTCAAAACGGCATTAAGTCAAACATATCAAGAAACGTCAAAACTTCTTGAAGAACTAAAGCCGTCCAACCTTTACGGCATTGATACAGACCTATTAAACCGTCACATAGAAAGCGAAAAAGAGCGTTTTAAAAAATTATGCGAAAAAGAGGGTTGCAGAGAATGACTAAAAAACATAAGGGAATAGCCGAAGCACATCGAGCAAATATGATTAAGCGGTTAAAAAAATAAAACCCCTTGTAAAGCAAAAGTTTTACAAGGGGGAGGGCACATGAAAGAAAAATTGCAAATGAACGAATAAGTTTATTATAATTTACTTTTCCGAGTATGTCAACAAGTTTTATTATAAATTTTTCAGTCCTCCGTTTTAGTCAAGAATAAACCTCTCCCGAAAAGGTGAAATTTGGGAGAGGTTTATTTTTAGTTGCATATCTTTTTAT
>JAJQBF010000076.1 GCA_021203425.1 Clostridiales bacterium
GCTACATATAATTCTTTTGTTATTTGCTCTGTCTACTTGACAGGGGTGGGTTCACTAAAGGCATACTTTTCATTGTCGGTTTGGGTTTCATTCGGTGAAATTCTTTTCTGTTCCCTGCTCATTTTGCAAAGGAGCAGAATCAATTTTGAATAGGCTTGAACACTGTCAAAGTCTGGCATTTTTGAAAACCAAGGGAATGAAACTCTTTCGTCATTGGTTTCAATAGGCAGTTCATCAATGCCGAGTGCTTTCTTTATTAGCTTGCCTTTTGCCGAAAGCAGATTTTTAAGGTTTGCCAAGTTTACATTTTCTATAGGAATGGAAACCGTAAAACCTACATTTTCGATTTTCTGTTCTTCTGCAATGAAACCTCTTTTTTCAAGCTGTTCAAGCAGATTTTCAACTTCCTCGCTGTCGGCGCTGTCGTCAAAAATCAATGTTCCCTCTCTGTCAATGGTGAAGTAATCTACCTCAAAGCTGAATGTGGGAACTCCCTTATAAACCGCTCTTGCACCTGTGATTTCCGAAACGGCATTGACTAAAGCCTTTCGCTCTGTTCCTGTTCTGTTAAATTTAATTCTCATTTTTGAGTACCTCCTTATTTTTTTTCGGTACTACATTAATCACTCTAAATGCGGAAAATTGCAAGTAGAATAATGTGAAAATTATCCGCTTTTTATTGTGTAATAGTTACAACCTTGACCGGCACTCCATGTTTTCGGCAGTTATCAATCACATACTTTGTACCATGAGATTGGCCGTCCCAAAAGGCAATTACCAAATCCGCATAGGCAATTATTTCGAGATTTCGTTTAAGCGGTGCTTTCCTTCCGTATTTGTTATAGTTCGGCAGAAATTCTTTCAAAGGCAGATTGTTCTGCAGGGCATATTTTCTTGCATCGCTGTCTATTCCTCTTGCTCCTCCGCTGACTATTTCTGTTGTATCTTCCGGGAGATACTTTTCCAAGTTTGTAATGTGCAGGTTTCTTGAACCGATTATTGCGATTTTCATATTTCTTTTTAGCTCCATTTCAGGCATATTATGAACACTGTTTAGGCTCACAATAAACATTGTACCATATAACGGGGTTAAAATAAAGCCATAATAAACATATAAAGGAGTGTAGATATGGCTATCAAGAGCTTATCCGTCAGAATTGACGATGTAATGTTAGACAAACTGCACGTTGTTGCCGATTATGAGGGGCGTTCAGCCAACAGTCAGATACTGATTTTGGTGCGTGACTGTATCGAAAAGTACGAAGAAAAGCATGGAAAAATCCAAATTGACAGGCAATAACGGGTGTATTTTTAGGTGTGTTTACGGGTTTTTCAGAAACACACCTAAATATTTGCTGCCCAAGCGATGCCCGCAAGTACGAATACAGCATTATTAAGGCAGATTCCGTTTCCCCACATTTTGTACTCCGCTGAATCGGAGTGTGGATTTTGCAGCCATTTTCTTATTTGATTGTCAGCTTTAGACTTTGTATTTTTGCCGATAGCCCTTGCATATTCATTGAATACTTCTCTCCATTTTTCAATATCCGCATCGGTTGGATTTTCAGTTTCAAGTTCGCTGCACCACCAGTCCGGGAAACCCTGCAGCCTTGCACACTCGGTAGGTGTGAGTCTGCGGACTACATACTGAACATCATTTATCACAGGCGGGTCTTTGTAATCGGTAGCCACCAGTGTATTTGCCAGTTCTTTTTCGGCAAGGGTGTGATATGATGCCTTGCTTGTACAATAAGTAGGACGTGCAACAGCACCCGGTCCTCTTGCTACAACAGGCGGTTCAATTTCCTCATCAACCGAAATTCCAAACTGAGCATTCTTTCCTTGATTAAAAGCTGCCCGGTCAATGCCGTATGCAACTGCGTGCTGTTCTACTGTATTTAAAGTAGACATCGTTTCGGAAATGTTATAACCGTTCCCATGATGTGACGGTCTGCTGCCGTTCCCTTCAATTACAGCAATTCCGCCTTGATTTGATTCGGGATGATTTCCACCGGTGTCAACCGTTCTTGCTGTATCCGTTTCATATACATTGTGCCTTGCGTTCTTTGTGTTTTCTGATGTAAACCTTACATCAAATGTTTCAACTACAAACGGCTGATTGTTTCCGCCTGTTCCGTATGTAGATGATACCGTCGGAGCAACATCACCGAGTTCGGTGTATCTTGTGTCCTGACTGTGATTTTCATATACAGCTGCCGGCACAATTCCGGCTCTTAAAGTAGGCGACTTTTCATTTTCAAAACCGATACTTCTGCTTTTAGCAGAACGTTCAGTACAAAATCCCGCTGAACCCATAACACAGGGCGGGTGGTGTGCCTCTGCTCTTAAAGTACACGTCATTTCATCGGTTATATCTATTCGGTTTCCGCCTTGGTCGTTTAAGCAGATGCCGCCTGTTTTTCCAGTGCAGCTTTCAGAAGTTCCGGCAGTTCTTTGCCACGGGAGGCAGCTCTTTTCAAGATACCCTGACAGGCTCTCGGACTCAAAGAGTACTTTGCCGGCACATTCACCATCAAAATCTGCGACAAGGTAGATTCTCTTTCTTCGTTGGGGAACGCCCCAAAATTGAGAGTCGAACACACGCCAAGCGAGGGAGAAATCATCTGCCACGATACTTCCCGCATTTTCCCATTTTTCAGATTTAGGAATTGACACATCTGTATTTTTGACCTTGCAGATTTCTGTGAGTACTGCTTTGAAGTCCTCGCCTTTGTTGGAAGAGAAGGCTCCCGTAACATTTTCCCACACGATAAATCTTGGGTATTTTCCATTTGAAACACACCTCATTTCTTTTACAATTCTTATAGCTTGGTAAAACAGATTTGACCTTTCACCGTTTTCCAATCCGGCTCTTTTGCCTGCAATCGAAAGGTCTTGACAGGGAGATCCAAATGTAATGATGTCAACGGGCTCAATTTCCGCTCCGTTTATATTGCAAATATCACCGAGATGTTTGACTTGCGGTAATCTTTTAGTAGTGACTCTTATTGGGAACGGCTCAATTTCGCTTGCCCATATGGGAGCAATACCGCAAATCAGTCCGGCTAACGGAAAACCGCCTGAGCCGTCAAACAAACTTCCGAGAGTTAATTGATTATTCTGCATCAGAATCACCTACCTCTGTGTACTTTATCTTTTTGCCGTCACGCAATAAAAAAACGCTGTCCGAGTTTCCTATGCACTCGATATAGCGTTTTACAATTACATCTGCAAATTTTTCGTCATATTCAACACCGTAGCAGATTCTATTTGTTTCTTCACAGGCGATGAGTGTTGAACCGGAGCCGAGGAACGGATCCAATACAATACAATTGCTCATAGAAGAGTTCTTGATTGGATAAGCCATAAGTGCTACTGGCTTCATAGTAGGATGTTCCTTGCTTGACTTCGGTCTGTCATACTCCCAAATGGTAGTCTGTTTTCTGTCGGAGTACCACAAGTGCTTGCCGCCTTTCTTCCAACCGAAAAGGCAAGGCTCGTGCTGCCATTGATACGGACTTCTGCCCAACACCAGTGCATTCTTTTTCCAAATACAGCAGCCGCTTAAATAAAAGCCGGCATCTTGAAATGCTTTTCTGAAATTGAAGCCTTGTGTGTCTGCGTGAAATACATATATTGACGCATCATTTTCTATATTTTGGTCTATGTTTGTAAAGGAGCAGAACAGGAACTTATAGAAGTCATCATCTGACATATTGTCATTTTTTATTTTGCCGGCTGTTTCTTCAACATTTACATTGTAAGGCGGGTCTGTAACTACAAGACTTGCTTTTTTGCCGTCCATAAGAACATTAAATGTTTCCGGCAAAGTTGAGTCGCCGCAAATAAGTCTGTGTCTGCCGAGCAGCCAAACATCGCCTTGCTTACTTATGACAGGCTGCTTTAATTCCGCATCAACATCAAAATCATCTTCTTTGATTTCTTTATTATGTACTTTTGAAAATAGCTGCTCAATTTCAGGCGGTTCAAAGCCTGTTAAATCAACATTGAAATCGGAGTTCTGCAGGTCAACAATCAAGTCGGCTAACAACTGCTCATTCCAAGCGCCTGTTATTTTGTTCAAAGCTACATTCAGAGCTTTGACTTTCGCCTCATCTTCAATATGTACTACTACACATTGAACTTCGTTATATCCTAAATCTTTAAGCACTGTCAATCTCTGATGTCCGCCGATTATGGTCATATCGTAATTTACGATGATAGGTTCTACATAGCCGAACTCGGAAATAGAGTTTTTAATCTTTTCGTACTCCTTATCTCCCGGCTTTAACTGCTTACGGGGGTTATATGCTGCCGGCTTTAAATCTGAAATAGGGAGTGTTTTCCACGTCATAGATTGTTTCGATTGTTTCATTCCTTGCCGCCTCGCTTCCTGTTGTGATAATCATATCTGCATTTGTTCGAGCAGAACTTTTTCGGTCTGCCGGTTGTATTCTGCATTATCGGCATACCGCAGTATAAACACAGTATGCCGTTATTCTTTTGTTCTTGTATATTTAAAGCGGCTGCGTTTCCGTAACCGCTGAGATGTTTATTCTTACAGAACTTTCTGACTGCGTCCCTTGAAAGATTTGTCGCTCTTGCTATTGCAAGATAACCCGTACCCTCTGAACGCATTTTTATAATCGTTGTTCGCTGTTTATCCGTCATTGCATCATTTCCTTACACGAAACCTCGGTACATTCCGAGCATTAAAAAAACGCCGAAATAATCAGCGTTTTCAATAATTCTTGTATATTTAATTCTGTACTTTGGGGTATCCCGCCTCTTAAATTTTGCGAAAATTCACGTTTGAGGGGGCTGCGGTCAGCAGTTTTAGGCACTTTAGAGATTTTGACCGCCCCCCTATATGTATCATCATAGCTGTACTTTATGTATCTATCCTCAGTCATCGTCTTTGTGTCATGACACGATTTACATAAAGACTGCCAATTGCCCCTGTCCCAAAACAACTCTCGATTGCCTCGGTGGGGAATGACATGGTCAACAACCGTCGCTTTTGTGTATCTGCCTTTGCTCTTACAGATTTCACAAAGAGGATGTGCCTGCAGAAATGCTTTGCTTGCTTTCTGCCATTGGCGGTTGTATCCTCTGCTTGAAGCACTCCGTACTTCATCTGTATGTAAAGGTTTATGCTCATCGCAGTATTTATTCCCGTAAGCAACCAACCTTGAACAGTTGGGGTGCTTACAAGGTGTGTTTGGTCTTTTAGGCATCGGGGACACCTCTTTTCACTTTCTTCAGTATACACTATATCACATCTTGACAGTTACTTCAACTATCATTTACTATCATTTGCTATCGTCTTTTGAGGAACAACAAATTTTTTCAATGCCTTATTTTTAATTCGATAAATTTGAGGTACACTGTAATCCATTTCATCAGCAATTTCGCTCCACGATTTTAATTCCAAGTAGCGGAGTCTCAATAGCTCTTTGCAGTTTTCATCATCGACTGCATCAATCGCATTTGTGATTTCAATCTTCAAGTTAATCAATCTGTCAATGTCAGCTTTGATTTGATTTTCCATATCAACGATTTTTACAATGGTGTTTTCCAAACGGTATACATTGCGAGTCCCTTTTGAAGGGTAGTCGCTTATTGTTGATGAAACATTTACGGCAAGCTCTCTGAAAGAATTCAACTGCTCGGTCTTGTTTTTTATTCTTTGGTCTATTCGATAAGCCTGTCCTAAATATTCTTTAGCCGTCATAGCTTTCAGCCTCCTTGTTTAACTTTGAAATAAGCCGTTCTCCGTCAATGCTTGTCAGTGTTATGAACCACTGTGAACGGAAAAACTTATTCAAGGTTTGTATTTCTCCGTTCTGTTTCCAATTTTGATTGTATTTTCTGCATTGACCGATTATCTTTCTGTAGTCGGTTACGGCCTGTATAATAATTGCGTTTGCTAAGTTCTCATAGTTTTTCATGGCATCAGCCTCGCTTTCACAGCCTCAATCAAGGAGTTCTGACTGACGTTTTTCTTTTCAAGTGCTTTTATGACATTCTCATCAATGGTGTTCTTTGTGATTATGTGATGTATAAAAACTGTATTCTTTTGTCCTTGACGGTAAAGACGTGCGTTAAGCTGCTGATATAATTCAAGCGACCAAGTCAGACCGAACCACACAACAGTCTTCCGCCTTGCTGCAGATTCAGACCATGACCGGCAGAGGCGGGATGTATGAGTGCAACAGGAACTTCGCCTTTATTCCATCTGTCAATGTCATCGACTGTGTTTATTTCCGCTGCATCGAACCTTTCCAAAATTCTCTGCTTATCGTGCTTATACCAATAAGCCACAAGCAGTGGTTTGCCGTTTGCCGCTTCAATCAAATCTTCAAGTGCATCAAGCTTTCTGTCATGTATTTTTACGATTGTGCCGTCATCTGCATAAACCGCTCCGTTTGACATCTGTAATAATTTATTGGAAAGTGCTGCAGCATTAACAGCGTCAAGGTCTTTGTTTTCAATGCTTAAAACCATATCGGCTTTAAACTTGTCATATATTTTTTGTTCTTTGCTGTTCATCTCAACTGCAATGTTGTTATTTACCAACTTCGGCATCTCCAAATGGCAAGAGCCTTCATGGAAATACAAATATCTGAAATCAAGCTGTAAATCTTTTCTTCCGCTCCGTCCTTCGGTTTGTAGGAAAATATTATCTGCTGATTTCGCTTATCGGGAATAAAAAAACGTTCTCTGAAACCGCCTATAAATCTTCCGAGTCTTTCGCCCATATCAAGCAGATATATTTCCGCCCACAGATCCATAAGAGAATTCGGTGCGGGAGTACCCGTAAGTCCTATTATTCTTTTGACATAGGGTCTGACTTTTTTCAGTGCTTTGAACCTTTCAGCCTTATTTGATTTAAAGCTGATTAACTCATCAATCACAACGGCATCGAAGTCCCATTTATGATTTTTTATAAGCCATGAAACATTTTCACGATTGATTATGTACAGCAGCGCTTTTTTGATTTAAGGCATTTTCTCTCTGCTGCTTAGTACCAAGTACTATTGAGTAGGTCAGTCCGCTTAAATGCTCCCATTTTTCAATTTCACTTCTCCAAGTAGACTTGGCTACTCGTTTAAGTGCGATTATAAGAACCTTTTCAATATCAAAATAATCAAAGGTAAGCTCCCACAGTGCTGTAAGTGTTATGACTGTTTTGCCTAAACCCATATCAAGCAGAAGTGCCGCTGCCTTGTTTTGTGTTAAAAACTGTATTGCATATTTTTGATAATCATGGAGATTGAATTTCATCAATGACACCTCCAATCTGTTCTATCCTGTCAATTACATAAACCTTGTAACCAAGTTTTCTTAAAAGTCTGTGTCTTGCAAGCTGCAATGCTCTCGGTTTCTTTCCCGTTGTCTTCAATTCGGCAAATGCCATTTTGCCTTCTGGCAGAAGTATAATTCTGTCCGGCATTCCGTCAATGCCTTGTGCTATAAACTTCGGACAGATTCCGCCATGCTTTTTGACTTCTTTTACAAGCCTTTGTTCAATGTATTTTTCTCTCATAAATACCTCCAGAGTGTGACAAGGTGACAATAGTGACAACATTTTCTATATATTCCTTACGCGCGTATATACATATTTCTATATATCTATAATCCATATTCTTTCTATATATAAATGTTGTCACACTTGTCACATAGTGTAAAAATAGCTTTATATATCAGACTTTTCAGCCTGTGACAACTTTTCATAAATTCTCTGCTGCCCATAAATAGGTACTCTTTTTCGCTTACTGCTTTTCTCCCAACCGTCAATTTTCATCATAATGGCAGCTATCGCATAAGAATCTGATGTCTTGATGGATGACAGACTGTTCCCAAAGCACTCACACCAAATTTCCGCATTACTTACCTGCGTTCTTTCTACAGTGCCAACAGGTGCTGCACCGAAATCATTACCGCTTAAATAGTTCCTACGCTCATAAGTACTCATCTGATCCCAATTTTCAGGAAGCGGTGTATTAAGATATTCTTCTACCAATCCCTGTCTTTCATCTGTTTCCATAGCTTGTCTTTGCATATCAACCGCAGCTTTGGCATCATCACCCTCAAGGTAGAGTTTTTCGCCCTGTTTATATAAATGCACAGCTTCCGCCCAAATCTGACTTACATCATCATCTGTTATCTGCCATGATTTCTTTACTGAATTCTCTCCTACATTAACAGGCCAAAATCTTCGGTTTCCCGTAATGTCACGTAAAAATCCGCTTTCCGCATTTGTTGAACCGACAATAACACACTGCCTTGGATGGCTTTCGGCAACTCTGCCGTATGGCGGACGGTAAATGTCATCGGTTCTGCTTAAAAATGATTTGATAGTTTCTATATCAACCTTTTTTATACCCGCCATTTCGCCAAGTTCAAGAATAAGAAAACCTTGCAGCTTTTCAGCTCCCGACTTATCTTTCATATCTGTTAATGTTAAGCTGTCCGAGAACCATTTTCCCGCAAGCTTTGAAAAGAATGTTGACTTGCCGATGCCTTGCTTGCCGATAAGGATTAAAGCTGAATCAAACTTTGTGCCGGGATGATATGTCCTTGCAACAGCAGCAGTCATTGTCTTTTTTGTTACTGCTCTTGTATAAGATGTGTCCTCCGCACCGAAATAATCTATAAGCAGTGTTGATACTCTCGGCACGTTATCCCATTTGGGCAGATTCTCAAAATATTCTCTAACGGGATGAAAATGACGGTCTTCCACAATTTTTGTAAATGCTACATCGTAGTTCCTGCTTGAAAAAACTCCGTATCTTATATCAATTAGTGCTTTCATTTGTGCCATATCTGCATCACGCCAAAAGAAGTTATCTATTGGACGTTCCCAAGGTACTGCACCTATAACCTCAATTCTTCCCGCCATTTCATTAAAGGCAATATTGGAAAAGTCCGGGTCATTGTTTAAAATCAGCATTAAGTTCCATACACTGTTGTCAAGTACATTGTTTCTCGGCTGATATGTCAGTTTTTCTCTCCAATCCTTATCATCATCCAAAAAGTCCTCATCCAACTGAGATTGTTTTTCATTGAGTGAGAGAATTTTCACCTTGTCTTGCTGCATTGCAAACTCACACATATTTTTATATGAATCCTTGTCATCACCGAATTTATGTATGCGTACAATATCAAAAGCATTACAAAGCTTCAAATAAGCGGGGTCTTTGGCATGGTGGCTGTAAACAAATTTATCGTCTTTAATCTCCACGCCCGGCATACTTTTGGATGCAATAAGGTGATACCTGTTTTCAATATCAGTAGGTTCATATACATCAGCCAAAAACTCTGTTAAAGCATTTTGTATGGGATAATAAGTACGATTAAAAAGACCGACAATACCATTTTTCTTTATAGGGTTTTCAACCTTTTTCACAGCTGTACTTTTTGCAGAACTTTCCCTTGATGATGTCGGAAGCTGAGTAGGGTCAGTCCATTCCGGGTGTGCCGATAAAATATCGTCGGGGTTTAGCCAGCTTTTATCACTTTCCAAATATAAGTATTCTCCGTTGCTTGGAGAACTGGGCCAAAACATAAGCTGATTCGGTAAATATGAACATTCATCAAAATAATCAATTCCGAGCATTTGAGCCAAATATCTTGCTACAGCAGCATATTCCTCTGAAGATACATCTCTCGTAAGCGGAAATATAAACCTTGCCCTCGGATTATTCGGTGTGTGACCATGTGTAGTGTACACAACTGCCGTATAAGGAATATCAATATCATTAAGATAATCTTTCGGAAGTGCATCACCGTCAAGGCTTATCATCGACCTAAACTCAACTGTATCAATTTTTCTTCTGCCGCCTTTCAGTCTGCCGCCGACAAAACCGCCATGGTCTTTTGCCGCCATCTTTTTTTTGCCTTAGAAAATTTTGAATATTCTTCTGCTGATTCTGTTGTTCTGATAGTTGTTTTCAGTCTGTTTTTTTAATTCATCAAATGTTATGGTTTTGTTGCTCCAAGTTTTAGCATTTTGCAGCTGTTGCCGTAAGCAATATTTAATTCACGCATCGGCTGACACCTCCTCAAGCTCGTACTCAAAGTACCTTATTTTCATATTTCGTTTTTCAGCCTTTGCAATTTCCTGTCCCATTCCCTTGGATATGACATTTCCGAACACCCAAAGTTCATCACACTTGCCTAAAAGCACCATATTCATAAACATTGCAAGAGCGCGTTCGGTTTCGTCATTCATAAACTGCGGGAAGAACAAGTACGGAGCAAGGGGAATGCAGTTATTGTTAATTGCATATCGGCAGTAAATCCTTGCGTTTATTGTGTTCATTTCTACATTTCCGCTGTAAGGCGAGCATATGTACACAAGCGGTTTATATGCCGCCTTTCGTTCCTGCTTTTCTATTTTCGACAGTGCCTCGTGTGCCGTCGGGTCATAATAACCCCCGGCATTATATTTGCTGATTGCCATTTTCAGTTCCTCCCAATCTCTTTTTTATTCTTTCAATACCCTTAGATGCACCTTTAAAATCACCGGCTTTAAGCTGACCGAGAATAGTGAGGTATGTATTTTTAGGTATTTTATACTTCAGTTTGTAAAGTTCGTAATATATGTTCATTTTGTTATTCCTTTCTGTAAAATTCACATTCATATCCGTCAGCGGAAAGCTGTAAGCCTTTCGCCCAAGGAGGAGTTCTTCCCATTTGTTCACAAACTGCTTTCAGCGACATATCTTTTCTGCATTCGATGATGAGTTCATCGTGAACATGAGCAACAATGGAACAGGTTCTTAAAGTCTGCATTGAGTAACAGAGAATATCCCTTGCTATACCTTGAACAATATTTTCCACAAACTTCGGCCCGTAGCTTTCTATGCGTTCCCATTTCTTCGTACTGCCGACACCCTCGTAAGTCACAGACTCTCCGCCGAAAATGTTCTCTCCGATTTTTGGCTTGACGTAGGAAAGGCATCTGCCGCTTGGCAGCTTTATGAACATAATTCCGCTTTTGTAAAATATCTTCAATCCGTACAGTTCAACAGTTGTTTTTCCCATCACTACCTTTTTAACAGCCTTATCTATATCCCACCACAATCGTACTATGTGAGGGTTGGCAGTTCTCCAAGCATCTACGAGCGGTTTCAACTCATCTTCTTTAAGTCCCATTTCCAAAGCACCCATTGACTTCAAGGCTCCCACAGAACCGCCGTAGCCCAATGCCAATTCAGCTATTTTGCCTTTTTGTCTTAATTCAGAGTTTATGCCATGCTTTTCCACAGGTACTTTGAACATTTGGCTTGCCGATGCACAGTAAATGTCACCGCCGTTTTTAAATACATCAAGTCTCCATTTTTCTCCCGCAATCCAAGCAATCACACGAGCTTCGATAGCTGAAAAGTCCGAAACAATAAATTTTCCGCCTTTATGAGGGATAAAAGCAGTTCTTATAAGCTGCGACAAAACATCGGGAATATTGTCATAAAGCATTGACATATTTTCATAATCACCGATCCGTACTAATTCACGAGCCTGTTCCAAATCCGGCAGATGATTTTGAGGGAGATTTTGCAGCTGAATTAATCTTCCTGAGAATCGCCCTGAACGATTAGCACCGTAGAATTGAAGCATTCCTCTCGCTCTGTTATCGGAACAGGCAGCATTCTGCATTGCCTGATACTTTTTGACAGACGATTTTGCAAGCTGCTGTCTTAGTTCAAGTACTTTTGCGAGTTTCGGCGGAGCGGTTTTTAGCAGTTCCGCAACAGCCTTTTTGTCAAGTGAATCTGTTTTCAAGCCGTTTTCAGCAAGCCATTCTTTCATCTGCAAGACTGAATTGGGATTTTCCAATTCAGTTATATCCTTCATAGTTTTGTTAAGTTCAGCCTTTGTCATTTCATCAAATGCAATAGCATTTTTAACAAGAGTCACATCGAGAGTAATCCCTCTGTCATTTATTTCTTGGTCTAAATGATATTCATTCCACACATTTTCCGAAACAGGAAATCTTGACAGCTTATTTTGTATTGCCATTTCTGCTTCCACGTCCCGTTTGTTATACGCTTTGAATATTTCCCATTTATCGGGTGCGTGAGCCGGCAAGTTTCTCGTTCTGTTTCCGTTGGCTTTTGTAGGTTTGCAGGGAACACAAAAGTAGCGTATAAGGCTTTTTCCCTCGGACATTTTCTGCTGTTCAAGTCCCAATACAGCACCTACACTTTCAAGTGAAAGGGGCAATCCCAAAGTAGCTGCCCACACCATAGTACATCTCCAAGAATACGGTTCTAAATACTCACCTGTCGGATAATCAAGATACCTTGATAAACACACTCTCTCAAACATGGCATTGTAGGCATATTTAATTACATCATCGTCCTCAAGTGCGGAAAGAACATCTGCAGGAATTTTCTCACCGCCCGCAAGGTCAACTACTTGTACCTCTGCACAATCAGCAGAATATGCAAACAGCAAAATTTCAAAATCGTCAGCCTCGCAGTATTTGTACATACCGCACTTTTTAAGGTCATTACTGCTATAGGTTTCTATATCTATACTTAAAGTTTTCATTAAATCACAGTCCTTTTTAGCTTTTCACAAAATAGTGAAAACTGTATTTCGGTATATGATGCTAAGGGCGTCGCATTTCGTTACACCCTTAGCGGAATTGTTTATATTCTCAATTAATATCTTGTCATACGCTTTTTATGATACTCGGCTTCTCGTTTTTCTCTTTCAGCTTCACGTCTTTCACGTCTGCGTTCAAACACAACGCTTTGAATAGCAGATATTAAAGATGAAATACTGATACACAGCCATATGATTAAAATTAAAACCATTAAAATTGTCATTTTTCAGCACCTCGTTTTTAAGACAGGAAATCATCGTCGTCATCAATATCAAAATCATCCTCGGCTCTTGACTTTCCGCCCAAAGGCTCACCGTCTCTGATTTTCTGAAGATTGTTCAATCCGCAGGCTATGCCCTTATTGCCGTTGGCATTGTACGCATAGAAGTTTATGCTTGCTCTGCCGTAAACATCGCTATATACTTCTGAGCGGTCAATGACAGGCTGACGGTCTGCATCAACAATGCCGGGAGCAGTTGTGGAGTTTGCATTTATGAAATAGCTGTTCTTATAAGCATCATCATCGGGTCTTTCAAGGTCTCCGTCTCTGAGGGGAGTTTTGAGTACTGACAGAGCCGGCACAGATTTGCCGTTGCCCTTAAGCTTTGGCTGACCGTCATCGTATGCAGCCTTGATTGCATTTTTAATCTTTTCAACAGTTATGGTGTCTGCTTTTGGAATGATAAGTGAAACTGAATACTTCGGTGTGCTTCCGTTAATAGACTTAGGCTCCCAAACATTGGCGTAAGACCATCTTGTTTCTTTTCCTGTTATAACTTTAGTTGGATTTACATAATTTTTTGACATAGTTTAGTTCTCCTTAAAATCTTCGTTTGCTGTATTAATTTCCTTGCGTTTGTCTGTTATGGGTACAAGTGTCGGTTTGCCCTGCGGTTTTTCTATAAGTTCCGACAGTAGGTTTTCAAACTTTGTTTTGCCGAGCAGCTTAGTCATTGCCGTTATGCCGAGCAGTTTCTTTTCGTATGGGTCTTTGCCGGCTTTTATAACCGCATCAGCCACAGCGTTTTCATCTGTGTATTTACGGTTGGATCGACCTTCAACAACCTTAAAACCGTCAAACTTGACTCCGCATAAAGCCTGTCTTAATGCATACTCTTTGACATCTTCCACCCAAGAAACAAGCTCATCGGCTTTTGTGAGAATGGCTGCAACCTCTATGTTTTCAAGAGTGTCGGGAACTTCAAAGTCATATTTGGCAAGTTCAAGATTGTACTCGGCTCTTTTGCGGCAGGTCGCTTTCACTTTGCAAAATCTGCAGTGGTCACCGGCTTTAAAATCGCCTTTGCTGTCATAAGCAAGCAGTGCTGTCGGTTTCAACACTTCTTTTGCCCATTTGTAGAGAGCATCTTTCGGCATTGTATATGTACTGACATTCTCTCGTCTTGGCTGAAATATCGTCATATCAATTTTGCTGATGTCATAAAGACTGTCAAACAGGTTTAATGCTCCGAGTGCATAACACATCATTTGGGAGTTATCTTCAGCTGAAACCTCGACACCTTTGCCGTACTTGAAATCAATGATGTGCAGAGTTCCGTCAGCAGCAACAATACAGTCGCCTGTGCCGAATCCGCCGGGAATATATTCTGAAAAGTCAAGTCGCTGTTCTATAAGTGCAATCGGGTCTTTGCAGTTTCCTTTTGCTTTCTCAATGACGGATAAGCAGTACTCCGCGTAATCATTGGTGCAGCCTTCCATTTCCTCATCGTAAAATGTAAGACTTACTGTCGGATCCTGAGTTTCAAGTCCGAGAAGTACTTTCAATTTATGTTCGCAAAGGCTGTGTGCTTCTGTTCCCTGCAGAGCATACTCACTCGCTGTATCTTCCTTATCCGCACACAGCCTTGCGGACGGAGGGCAGTTCAGCCACCTGTGACTTGCCGATGCAGAAAGAAGTGCGTGTTTATTAGGCATTGCCAATCACCTCCGCTTAGCAAGCAATTCTTCATATTTAGAAGAGTCAATGTCGGACAGCTTTTCAGCACCGAATGAAGTAATCAAGTTTTTGACATCTGCTCTGTATCCGCTGAGGGATTTATCAGCAAGTGCTTTCCTTACTTCCTCAAGGGTTATGACCTTTGTTTTTACTTCTTTTGGCGGTTCATTGTCTGCCGGTTCATCGTCAGCTGAGAACATAGCTGAAATCATTTCAGATATTGCGATAATCTTTTCACCGCATTTTCTGAGCTCATTAAGCCCTGCGTCAAGTTCACCCATTTTGCCCATCAGGCACACCTCCTTTAACTTCTCTGATGTCTACGGATTCAACTGTTTGTCCGGGTGAAAGCAGATACACCTGCGTAAAATCGCCGAACAGAAATTTTAAAAGTCTTGTGGGCAATTTTACATCCGCACCCTTAAGCACAGACCTTTTATTTCCGCAAGCATCAGATACATTGATGATAATTCTGTGTTTTAATGCCATTTCGACACCTCGCTTTCTGTAAGGTCATCTCCCTTACATATCACAGTCAAAAATTTAAGTTGGGTTTTTAACCTCTTTAAAATTTTTTTCAAAATTTTTTAAAGCACGTTCAAGGTGTTTTTTTACATTCGGAATACTTGTGCCGAGAATTTGGGCAGTTTCGGTCAATGAATACCCTTCAAGTTTAACCATTCGAAGAACATCACGCTGTTTATCTGTCAAGCCTTTCATAGCTTCATAAAATTTTTCAATAATATAGTTGTCTTCTTCCGATTCTGCTGTTTCAAAAAGCATATGGTTTTTGTCATTATCGGATAAGTAGTCAAGGGATAAGTTCCAATTGCTTGGAAATCTTTCTTTTTGAAAATAATCCACGTCTGCTTTATTCGGTGCATATCCATGATGCTTAATAAAATCAGCAATAAAATGTTCCCGCCATTCTTTTATCTTTTCTTGTTCGTCGGTTTTGCCATGCATATTTTTTAAATTGTAATAGACTTCACTGTCATCTAATGAATGAAGCATTTTAATATCTGCTTCTGTTACTCCGTCCTCTCCGGGTTTAATAGTTATGTACTCTGTTATGTAGCCACCTTTTCCATCGGGTGATGATATAGGATAGCGGTATATGCTACGTTCGTTTTTGCTTGTTTTATGAATTTTCATATTGTACTCCTTTCAAATGAAAAGAGCCGAATATGAAACAAAAAAGAGCCGAATGTACAAAACACAAATAGCCGGATGATCACAAAATCTGTGCTTTGTAAATCATCCGGCTATTTGGTAGTTCACATTCGACTCCGTTGCTCGGTATGAATTTTTATATTATACTGCCTTTTTATATTTTAAAAGCATTTTTTCATTGCAGGCGACTCTAACAAACCTATGACAGTTTGGACACTTTAGTTCAATTTCGATTTCTTCCTTCGGCAAAGCCGAAATATCAAAGGCTCGTTTATTGCAATTTGGACATCTCATTTTATTTGGCATAGGCATACTCCTTTCACATCGCAATTATGCTTATTAGCGAACTTTAAAGTTAAAAAATATTTCTGCGGCATCTCAGTAGATAGAGATGCCGAGTTCATTCATGCGTATTTCAGCTGACTGTTTTGATACATTATACAATTCAGCTAATTTATTAACAACCAACCAATCACAAAGTCCGTCACCATACATATAGTGTCCGTCATCGATAATTTCATTTGCAGCATCAATAAATGTAACTCTCGGCATTAAAATCCTCGGGGCTGCATTATTTGCCTGCCATTCAATCCAATCAATATCGTCCCAGTCTGTGTATGATTTTTCATCCTTTGTTTCCGTAGGACATAAAAAAGCTGATGTGTTGTTGACTGCGGTGCTGTACAGATAATAATTTCTGTGCTTATACCAATGAAAGCATTTGTGTGCTACGGTATTATTAAAACAGCCCTTATTTCTCAGCAAATAGGTATCAGGGTCAATGAACATTGTTCCTTCGCTTACCTCTATTTCTCTAAATTCATCTTCGGCTTTGTCATATATTTCAGCAATACCGCTTGTGAAGCACATTTGTCCTAATACACTGAAATCTTCACTAAGACGGTATTTTGTATATACTTTTAACCCCATTTTGTTTTGTGCAATATCCATAATCGGCACAGCCATTGGTCTTTCCAATACCTTTGGGCAATACTGTTTTAAAAATTCGACAGCCACATTCTCTAACATTTCTTTGCTGTACCTTGGAATCAACGGTGTATTTTTAATTATATCGTTCGACACAAACTCACCCCATTTATTCTATTTCATCATATACTTTTTTCCAAAAATCATCTCCAAGACCTTTTTTGTTTGCCTTACGCAGTGCTGCTCTTACATGGGGGATATTTTCATCCATAATGTAATCGGGCAAATCGGGAGCTGCTTCGTCACGCTCTTTACCCGCAAGGTCATACATTTCGTCTTTTTCTTCGGGAGTTAGAGATAATACATCCGCCATTATTTCAAGCAGTCTTTTATCCGGAGGATTTCTTCTCCCCTTAATAATATCGGAAAGATAGGATACCGACATATTTCCCATTGCTTTTGCAAGGTCACGCAGCAGCACATCGCCGCCGTTATCGCCTCTGCCTTTTCTTTTTTCATTTATAAATTCGCCGAACCTTTTTTTCATTTTGCCTGCCTCCTTTCTCGGTTTAGCTGTTTCGCTTATCAGCGTAACCGCATTATAGCACTATATTTTGTGTTTGTCAACTGCTTTTTATTTAAAAATTTTTTAATTGATAATTCTGCTGCATCTGTATTAAAAATAAGCCTAACGACCTATCATTCATAAAACACAAGCAAAGTGTTAAAT
>JAJQBF010000205.1 GCA_021203425.1 Clostridiales bacterium
TTACAGGTAAATCCACGAAACTACAATAGGGAGGTCACTTCATATTATCTCGTATTTTAGCCAAGATTTTCATATTTTTGCCGTCTCTTGATGTTTGAACTTTTTCGTAGTTAACCTTTACGCCGTCGTCAAGGTTAACTTATGAGGCGGGAGATGGTAATGTGGGCTAATCTTATGTCGTATTCTTTGGTTTCGTTAAGCTCATTTTGGAGCTTGTCTTTTCGTTTGGCGGCTTTTGCAGCTTCTTCGGGGTTTTCGGTGTTGTTGATTGTTTTCTGCATTTTCTGAATTTCAAATTTGTAGATGTACTGAAGCTTATTGAAGTACTCAACACGAACCTTTCCGGCCGTGTCGGCATTCCAACAGTGCATATAGACAAGACACTTAAAGCCTTTTTTCTTTCCATCGTCGAAAAGCCGATAAATCGCTGAAATGTATGTAAACGCCGAAAGATTTAATTCAATGAACCGTCAAATGCCTGCCTCACTTCATCGGAGTCCTTGCCTGATATCGTTCTGCCGGTGGCTTGCTCAACAGCACTCAAGAGTTTCTTTGCTCGGTCAATAATGAAGTCTTGAAATTCATTATTTCTCAGCAAATCATGGTCAATCCAATGTGTCTTCACATAACTATCCAGATCGGATGGAATTACAGAACCTTTCTTTTCGAGCTTTCCAAGATAGACAGATGGAGCAGCACCGCTTATCTCACGATTGCTTCTTGCAGAAATAGGCGTTTTATTCACAATGCTGTTCCATTTGGACTTATCGTACTTCTGCTTGTTACAGTAATCCTTTGGAAATACGTGATGTATGTCAATCTTCTCGTTTGAGTATGTTGAGAAATCCATTTCAGCGCTGGAAATAAAATCACGGGCATGGTTTTTCAATATCAGTGCTATAATTCCTTTATACGCTGCTGACTGCCTCGACTGTAAACCAAGCAGACGTGTCGGATTAAAGAAGAAGTCCGTGACGGTCTTCGGAAGGTCACCGCTCTCTGTAATCCACTTGATGACCTGCATTATGTCGTTGGCGTATCTTGTTTCATTTGCAGAGCCATACAGTTCCCCGAATACGCCGCACCAATACCACTGCTTTACCATTTTCTTAGTGGTGGTAGTATAAATCCTGTTTCCTTCCATAAGAACAGTGCAAATGGCAGCCAGCGGAATAAGCTGTGTGCTGTATGGCAAATCACGGCTTGAGAATATTCGCTCCTCATGCAGCAGCTGATCAGCCACAGGGAATCCTTTGCAAAAGGTCGTCTGCATACTTTTTGTATGCTGTCAGTGGCAGTGCAAGTACATCCTTCTTCTTACAGCTTACTGTTCCGCCTGCCTTGAACGAAGAGAGCAGTGTAAGTGCAGCCAAAAAGTCGGTGGCAGTAACAATGTTAAGCAAATCTCCTGAGAAGTACTTCTTCCTACGTTCCTCCCAGTCCTTACGCAGCTGGAAGTTGTCCATAGCAAAGATTGCTGTGACAAGTTCAAAAACTGTCAGAGATACACCGCCTGTATTGACATTTTCAAAGACCTGGCAAACCGCCTCTTTCGGCGTTTCCTTGTCCAGTAGAATGACAGGCATAGCATATTTCTGCGCCGGCATAATGATTTTGGAGAAAAGCTCGGTAAACTGCCGGATAACATCCGGAGCATAGTTGTAATAGGCATAGTACTCGTTCTGCCATTTCTGCTCCTCGTTGGAATTGAGAATAAGGTTAAGTGGGAACATCTTTTGCTTGAATTCATCCTGCCTTGTGGAGAGGTCTTTTTCAATTTTCCTTCCGAAATCTGATGTCACCTGTTTCGTCGCTGGAATTGAGATGACAACCTTATCATCATCAGCACACGGATCAATAGCCTTTTCAATATCCAGATAATAATACCTATCTATCGCTTTGCCCTTGTCCGTTTTCGTATGCACGGGATTCTTGCCATAAAGAGCATTGTAAAGAGAAGTCAGTCTCTGCTGTCCGTCAAGAATTAGCTCGTCTGGCTCTGTATCAGAATTCGCGCCTGAACCTTCGATGGGCTTGTGCTTAAAATGTATGCTCTCATTTCCGTATTCCAGAAACATTGCAGCACCGACAGGAAAATTGTGGATGACGCTTAGTATCAGTGCCTTGATACGTTCATCGTCCCATACCCAGCCTCTCTGGAAATCAGGCAATTGCGCTGCGCCGCTGTCAACGGCCTTCATTAAATCTGTAAGCGGTCTGTCATTCGTTTTCATATTGTTACCTCTCAGTCAATTTTTCTGTAATTCGGTCAAAGCCGATGACCATCTGTTTTCTGCTTCTTGAATTGATTTTTTATAAATTTTCAATTCTTTATTATACTCTTCAGCAATCTCCTTCTGTTTATCTATAGAAGGAAGTGGTATTTCCATATTATTCAACTCCTTATAGCTTACATTCATTACCGTAGTCCCTTGCTGCCTTGCAGTTAACATTTTTCTTCCTATAGGGCTGTCTAAAAACAGCTTCAAGTAGGTCGCAGATAATTTCTCTTCTAATACCCTGATAACTATAACATTTGATGAAGCAATGCACATGTATGGCTGTTCTTTAAATATCGCCGTTCTTATTGCCGTTCCCCTTGCGGGTATAAGAAGATCTCCGTCTTTCAATATATAAGAGCTTATTTTTCTCTCTTCTTCTTCAATATGATCAAGTGACAAATAATCGATCTCATAATCCCCAATGTTCGATATATTAACAACGCCTATGTTGCCTTTCGGATTTTTTTCTTTCACAGCTTTGCCTCTGAAAATCACTGCCGCTTCACCAAGTTCTGCTTTTTTTACGCTTGATTTTTGAAATTTGATCCAGTCTTCATCCTGTAATTCAAAAATTCTCTCAATATTCCAATCTACCATGTTTTTAAGCTCAGTTTCTGAAACAGCAATATCCTCTGCAGTAATCAGACTATTAAGTCCATAACGTCTGATATTATCTGTATTGGCAGCATAGCGCTTTATTATTGCTTTATCTGTACGTTCCGTTGTTATCTGCAGCAAAAAGGTCTTAACCCCTGTATTTTCAAATATTCCTGCCGGCAGCTCGGCAAGTTCTTTTACACAATATGAAGACTGCAAAAAACTTCTCAGTTCTTTTATTCTGCCTCCGCCAAACGTAATCTTTCCGGGAACAACTATAGATAACGTTCCCCTATCTCTTAAATGGAGTGCAAGATTTTCCACCGCTATCATATCATAATCTCTGCATATAAATGGTGTATTCTCATCTGCTCTGTCTCTTACTCCAAACATAGGTACAGCTAAAATTGTATCAAACCTAGCTGCTGTAAATTCATACTCATAGATACTCGCTTGTTTAACATCTACCATTTTATTATCAATGAACATTTCATTTAAGACTTTGTAACAGAAAGTATCCATTGTAGTTAATGTAAAATGAAACTCAAAATGAGCAGCTACCAATTTTTCTAAGCTGCCTGCAAACTTTTCAGCTTCAGGAATAAGTACTTCACTAAATCCGTCAATAAAGCTATTTTCCATAACCTCAACTAATGCTTGGGGAACTCTGAACTTCGAGTTGGCATTTCCATATTCTAAAATGTCAGCCCAAGTTATCTCTTCAAAATTTTGGAAAGCTCTGTAAGCCTCAAGAAATTTTCCTTTATCCGGGAATGGATTTGCAGATTCAAACAAATCTGCACTATTTCTCATTACTTCAAACTCTTTGTCTTCACTCAGGGCTCCTCCCATAATTGATTCCTGTTCCGCTGTCTTCTTGAGAATAGATAAAGTCACCAAGTATTCAGAATAAGTAATATTGCCTCTTATTGCATCAAAGTATGCAAAAAGACCATTAATTCTCTTCTTATCTTCATTCATAAACAACTCTCCTTATAAA
>JAJQBF010000203.1 GCA_021203425.1 Clostridiales bacterium
ATAATTATAGAGTTATGATAGGTTTAAGGAGGTTGAAACTTGAAAAACGATACAATTAAAGCAATTATAATATATGCCGTTGTTTTTTTGGTTATGATGCTGATATTAAGCTATGCCGGCTACGGAAATTTTTCCGAAGGAGGCTCGGCTGACAGTACGGAAGTCTATACTTATTCAAAGCTTATCGGCGACTTAAAAGACGGTAATATAGACAGTATCAGCATACGACAGGACGCTGACGGTTCAGACACAGGCGAAGCGGCGGTTATTAAAGATAATCATTCCTATACAATTGAACTTGTAAGTGTTTCGGCTTTTATGAACACTCTTAACGAAATTGCGGGAGATAATTCGGAACTGACCGTTACAACTCTGCCGGCTGACAGAAGTGCCTCTATTATAAGCTACGTTTTCCCCGTTATTATTGTGGTAATCGGAATTGTTGTAGTTATGGTTATAATGCAGCAGAGCCAGGGCGGCGGAAAAATGATGAATTTCGGCAAGAGCAGAGCAAGACTGTTTGACTCTGACGGCAAAAAGGTAATATTTAACGATGTTGCCGGTCTTGATGAAGAAAAACAGGATTTGGAAGAGATTGTTGATTTTCTTAAATCCCCTAAAAAGTTTACGGATATAGGGGCAAGAATCCCCAAAGGGGTTTTGCTCGTGGGTCCTCCCGGAACAGGAAAAACTCTTTTGGCAAAAGCCATAGCCGGCGAGGCAGGCGTGCCTTTCTTCTCGATTTCCGGTTCTGACTTTGTTGAAATGTTTGTAGGTGTCGGAGCATCAAGAGTAAGAGATCTTTTTGAACAGGCAAAGAAAAATTCACCTTGTCTTGTTTTTATAGATGAAATCGACGCTGTGGGCAGACGCAGAGGCGCCGGAGTAGGCGGAGGACATGACGAAAGAGAACAAACGCTAAATCAGCTGCTTGTAGAAATGGACGGTTTCGGCGCAAATGAGGGAATCATAATAGTTGCCGCAACAAACCGCCCCGATATTCTTGACCCTGCCCTTTTAAGACCGGGGCGTTTTGACAGGCAGACCGTTGTAAACACACCCGATCTCAGAGGAAGAGAAGACATTTTAAAGGTTCATTCCAGAAATAAAAAAATGGATCCTTCCGTTAATCTTAAAACAGTAGCAAAAACAACACCGGGCTTTACCGGAGCTGACCTTGAAAACCTTTTAAATGAAGCCGCTCTTCTTGCAGCAAGACGAAACAAAAAGGCTTTTGATATGGAAGACATAAACAAAGCCTATATAAAGGTAGGCGTAGGTGTTGAAAAGAAGTCGAGAGTTATAAGTGAAAAGGAAAGAAAAATAACTGCCTATCATGAATCGGGACACGCTATTATACATGAGGTTCTTCCCGATTTAGACCCTGTACATCTTATTTCGGTTATTCCCACAGGCAGAGCCGGAGGTTACACTATGCCTCTGCCGGAGGATAAAATGTATCATACAAAATCATATATTGAAGATCAAATCGTTTCATTTTTCGGCGGAAGAGTTGCCGAGGCGCTTATTTTCGGAGATGTTACAACGGGAGCATCAAACGATATTGAAAGAGCAACGGAAATGGCAAGAAATATGGTTGTAAAATACGGTATGAGTGACGTTGTAGGACCTGTAAGATACGGTGACGACGATAATCAGGTTTTCTTAGGCAAGGATATAGGTCACACAATGAATTACAGTGAGGACTATGCAAGAAAGATAGACAGCGAAATTCAAAACATTATTAACCGCTGTTACAGTAAAGCAGAAACCATATTAACGGAAAATATGGAACTTCTCCACAAATCAGCCGAACTTCTTATGGAACAGGAAAAGGTTACCGGCGAAGAATTCAGAGAGCTTGTACGCCGTTACGGCGCAGCAGGCAAAACAGAAGAAACAGCGGAAACAGGACAATAAAAAAACAGGAAAGCGCAAAGCCTTATGGGCAAAGCTCTTTCCTGTTTTTGTTTTTCCTTACAAAAATTATTATCAGACTGATTATTAAAACAGCCGTTAAAACTCCCGAAAAGTCTATAAAGACATCTTTTAAACCCGGTGTTCTGCCTTCGGAAAAAAACTGGCTGCACTCGTCAAGACAAGCTGTTAAAAATCCTGCGGGAAGGGGATAAATACGGCATTTTTTTAAATCCCCCGTCCAGCTTAAAACGTCTGATAAATATAACATTCCCAATATAAAATATTCGGTATAATGGGCGGCTTTTCTTAAAATATGGTCTGTAAGGAAATCCCTGAGACCGAAATTTGCAAGAAATAAATTTATATATTCCAAAAGTCCTCCGCTCATTTCAGCCGAGTCATCGCCGTTAAAGGCAGACATACCGAAAATAAAGAACAACATTAAAAGCGTAAGGGCTGCAAGAACAGCCCTTACTTTAATATCTTTAATAAAATCTATCATAACGTATAATTAGGGAAAAATGTGTTTTTCAGTGTCATAAGCTGACTGAGCGAACAATATTGCAGTATGATATTCTGTGCATAAGTCTTTTCTTCGTCGGAAAGACTTCTGTATTGAGCTATAATATCATCAGCTGCCGCATCAATATCTACAGAAGAAGGATCATCTATATAGTTCTTTAAGTAAATTCTTATATTTTTAATAAAAGTCTTAACCGAACTGTATGTGGAATTTATCTGGGCATACTGTAAACTGCCGTAAACACTTTTTACCGCTGCCAATGTTGTAGCATCAACTGTTGTGGTTTCGGACTCAGGTTCTGTTGTTTCGTCATCGTCGTCTGAAGAAGAACCTCCGCTTGAAGAAGCTGCTGTTGTAGTTTCAGATGAACCGTCGCTTGCGGTTGTTGTTTCACTGCTTGAGGAGCTGCTGCCTGAGGAAGAACCACCGCCTGAGGAAGAACCGCCGCCTGAAGATGAACTTCCGGAAGAGGAGCTGCCCGAGGAAGATGAACCTGATGAACTGCTGCTTGATGAAGAACTGCTGCTGTCGTCATCGTCATCATCTGAAGAAGAATCCGCTGTTTCGTCCGTTTCACTATAGGTTATAAAATTAACCATAGCAAGGCAAACCTCGCCTCTTGTAATATTCTCGGTTGCTCTGAAAGTATCCTCATCTTCCAAACTCATAAAGCCGTTTGAAAGCACAGCATAAACATAATCTTCAGCCCATTCGGAAATTTCGTCGGAAACAACGCTTTCAAATGTATCAAGAACAGATAATGAATTGATACGTGAAATAATTGTACAGAACTGTTCACGGGTTATATTTTCGTTCGGGCGGAAAGATCCGTCGGGAAAACCTGCTATATAATTCTGCTCCTGTGCAATCATAAGATCATCATAATACCATGCTGCCTCTTCAACATCGGAATAAGCGTTTTCTGTTTCTTCGTCTTCTCTTTCATACTGTAAGATTTGATTAACTATTCTTACAAGCTCGGCACGGGTAATATTTCCCTCCGGAAGGAATGTTCCGTCTTTATATCCGGCAACATATCCGCTTTCATACATTGTAATTATAGCTGCGCCCTGTTCGCTTTCGCTGTCAACGTCTGAAAAGACAGTTTCGGCAGTTGTTTCTTCCGCTGTATCATCGGCCATTACCGGAAGGGTCGAAAAAGCCATAACAGAAGAGAGAGCAAGAGCTGTTACTGATTTTTTTGTTATTTTTTTCATATATTGTCCTCCGTGTTAAATTTATTTGCATTAACTAATATACATTCTTATTATAATACATTTCACGAAAAAAGAAAAGCTAAAATTTCTATAAATTATCTCTCATTTTCTTTTCATTTTTGTTAAAATAGTCATAGCAAGCATATTTTTTAGCCTTGCTTATTAATTGAGCCTTTATTTTAAGTTTTTATACATTTGTATATGAG
>JAJQBF010000257.1 GCA_021203425.1 Clostridiales bacterium
ATTTTAAATTATGTGGTATAATATATGCATAGGGTATTTTGTGCCCGTGCTTTTATACGGGTAAAAGAAAATATTTCTCATCAAAAGGCTTATGGTGTTTTTAAGTAAGGAGTTAAAAATATCTTATAAGCCAAAATAATAATTAAGGGGGACAATTAAATGCCTAGAATGCAAACTATGGACGGTAACCAGGCTGCTGCTGAAGTATCATATGCTTTTACAGAAGTTGCCGGTATCTTCCCAATCACTCCTTCATCACCCATGGCTGAACACGTAGACGAAGACGCAGCCAGAGGCAAGAAGAACCTTTTCGGTCAGACAGTTAAGGTAGTGGAAATGCAGTCAGAAGCCGGCGCTGCAGGCGCTGTTCACGGCTCACTTTCAACAGGTGCCTTAACAACCACCTACACAGCATCTCAGGGACTTCTTCTTATGATTCCCGATATGTACAAAATCGCAGGTGAACTTCTTCCCTGTGTAATTCACGTTTCCGCAAGATGTGTTTCTTCACACGCTCTTAATATCTTCGGCGACCACTCAGACGTTATGGCCTGCCATGCAACAGGCTTTGCTATGCTCGCTTCTTCAAGCGTTCAGCAGGTTATGGATTTAGGCGCTGTTGCTCATCTTTCAGCTATTAAGGGAAAGGTTCCCTTCCTTCATTTCTTCGACGGTTTCAGAACTTCTCACGAAATCCAGAAGATCGAACTTCTTGACTATGAAGATCTTGACAGACTCGTTGACAAGAAGGCTATTAAGGAATTTAAGGATCACGCTCTTAATCCCGAACATCCCGTAACAAGAGGTACAGCTCAGAACCCGGATATCTTCTTCCAGGCAAGAGAAGCTTGTAACCCCTACTATGACAACGTTCCTGCTGTTGTAGAAGAATATATGGCTGAAATCAGCAAGATTACGGGCAGAGATTATCAGCTTTACAATTACTATGGTGCTCCCGATGCCGAGAAGGTTATCGTAGCTATGGGCTCTGTATGTGACTGTATCGAAGAAACAATCGACTACTTAACAGCTAAGGGCGAAAAGGTAGGACTTGTTAATGTTCACCTTTACAGACCCTTCGTAGCTGACAAATTCCTTGCTGCTATCCCCAAGACAGCTAAGAAGATTGCTGTTCTTGACAGAACAAAGGAACCCGGCTCACAGGGTGAACCTTTATACTTAGACGTTTGTGCTGCTTTCTATAACGCAGGCGACGTAAGAACTATCGTAGGCGGACGTTACGGTCTCGGTTCAAAAGACACAACTCCTGCTCACATTCTTTCAGTTTACGCAAACCTTGACGCTCCTAAGCCCATCAACGGCTTTACAATCGCTATCAAGGACGACGTAACAAACCTTTCACTCGAGGCAGGTCCCGAAATCGACGTTACAGGCGAACATACAATCTCCTGCAAGTTCTGGGGACTTGGTTCAGACGGTACTGTTGGTGCTAACAAGAACTCTATCAAGATCATCGGCGACCATACAGATATGTATACTCAGGCTTACTTTGAATATGACTCAAAGAAGTCCGGCGGTCTTACAATTTCTCACCTTCGTTTCGGTAAAGACCCCATCAGAAGTCCTTACTATGTAAAGACAGCTGACTTCGTAGCTCTTCACCAGCAGTCATACCTTACAAAATATGATATCGTTTCCGATATCAAACCCGGCGGAAAGTTCCTTCTTAACACAATCTGGTCAGATGAAGAATTAAATACTCATCTTCCTGCAGCTGTTAAGAAAGCTATCGCTGAAAAGAACATATCCCTTTATACAATCAACGCTGTTGAAATCGGTAAGGAATTAGGCTTAGGCAGTAAGTTCAACGCTGTTCTTCAGGCTGCTTTCTTCGATATCGCAGGTATTATTCCTCAGGCTGACGCTGTTGATTATATGAAGCAGGCTATCAAGAAGACATACGGTCGTAAGGGTGACGCTATCGTTAACATGAACTACAACGCTGTTGACGCAGGTATTTCAAGATATCATAAGGTTGAAATCCCCGCTGACTGGGCAGACGCTGTTGAGGCTCCTGCTGCAGCTGCTGCTGACAGACCTGACTTCATCAAGAACGTATGCGACGTTATGAACGCAGCAAACGGCGACTCACTTCCCGTTTCAGCTTTCAAGGGCATCGAAGACGGTACATTCATTGCAGGTACTGCTGCATATGAAAAGAGAGGAATCGCTATCGATGTTCCCGTTTGGGACGCTTCCAAGTGTATCGAATGTAACCAGTGTTCATATATCTGTCCTCACGCTGCAATCAGACCTTTCCTTCTTACAGATGAGGAAGTAGCAGCATCTTCTGCTCCTCTTACAGTTAAGCCTGCAATCGGCATCAAAGAACCTGCCGGTCTTAAGTTTAAGATTCAGGTAGACGTTCTCGACTGTCTCGGCTGCGGAAACTGTGTTGACGTATGTCCTGCTAAGGAAACAGCTCTTAAGATGGTTCCCATCGACTCACAGAGAGACGAAGTTCCTGCTTGGGATTATCTTGTTAGCTTACCCACAAAGGCTAACCCCATGAACAAGGCTACTGTTAAGGGCAGCCAGTTCGAAAAGCCTTTATTCGAATTCTCAGGTGCTTGTGCAGGCTGTGGTGAAACACCTTACGCTAAGCTCATCACTCAGCTCTTCGGTGACAGAATGTATGTTGCAAATGCAACAGGCTGTTCTTCAATCTGGGGCGGCTCCGCACCTACAACACCTTACACAACAAATGATAAGGGACAGGGTCCTGCATGGTGTAACTCACTCTTCGAGGACAACGCAGAATTCGGTCTCGGTATGTATACATCAGTTAAGCAGCAGAGAGCTCTCGTTAAGATGAACGCTGAAAAGCTTATCGAAGTTTCACCTTGCGATAAGGTTAAGGCTGCAACTGCTGCATGGATTGACACAATGGACGACGCAGAACCTTCAAAGGCATCTTCAGCTGCTTTAGTTGAAGCTCTTACAGCTTTCGTAGAAGGCGGCGCAGAAGGCGAAGCTAAGAATCTTGCTCAGGCTATACTTGACGCTAAGGATCAGCTCGTTAAGAAGAGCCAGTGGATCTTCGGCGGCGACGGTTGGGCTTATGACATCGGTTACGGCGGTGTTGACCACGTTCTTGCATCAGGCGAAGACGTAAACGTATTCGTATTCGATACAGAAGTTTACTCCAACACAGGCGGACAGGCTTCTAAGTCAACTCCCAGATCTGCTATAGCTAAATTCGCTGCTGCAGGTAAGAGAGTACGTAAGAAAGACCTCGGTATGATGGCTATGTCTTATGGTTATGTATATGTTGCTCAGGTTAATATGGGCTATGACAAGAACCAGCTTATCAAGGCTCTTGTAGAAGCAGAAGCTTATAAGGGACCTTCACTTGTAATCGCTTACGCTCCTTGTATCAACCATGGTATCAAGATGAACTTCTCACAGAGAGAGGCTAAGAGAGCCGTTGAGTGCGGTTATTGGCAGAACTATCGTTATAACCCCAATCTTGAAGCAGCAGGAAAGAATCCCTTCTCACTTGATTCTAAGGAACCCACAGCGTCCTTCCAAGACTTCATCAAGAGCGAAGTACGTTATAACTCACTTGCTCGTCAGTTCCCCGAAGTTGCTAATGAACTCTTCGAACAGTGCGAGGCAGATGCTGTCAGACGTCTTAACAAATATAAGGAACTCGCAGCTAAATAATTTAAATAATATAAACACAATAAGACCGTGGCTTCGGCTCCGGTTTTTTTGTTTTTAACACTGTTCTTTCCCCTATTGACAATTTAACTAAAATTTTCCCTGTTTTTTAGGTAAAATTACAAATTGTTAAATATGTAAAATAGTTGTATAATGAAAATATAATACTTT
>JAJQBF010000295.1 GCA_021203425.1 Clostridiales bacterium
GTTGTGTTTCAGTTATATTACATTTTTGAAAAAATTTCATGCGTTTGTCCTGGTCATACTGCCTGTTCTGTATCCTTGCAAATCCATAGATATATATGTAAAGCCGTATTTTTTAAATTTTGGTACTATCTTTTCCCTTGTTTCTTTTTCAATGAGCTTCGGAAAATCTTTTTCGCAGACTTCGATTCTTGCGATTTTGCCGTGGATTCTGACTCTTATCTGATTAAAACCCATATCAAGAAGAAGCTGTTCCGCTTTATCAACCATACTGAGTTTTTCTTCGTTAATTTCTTCTCCGTAAACAAATCGGGATGAAAGACAGGCAAAGGACTGTTTATTGTAGGTTTTTAAGCCTATTTTTTTTGAAAGTTCTCTTATTTCCGCTTTGTTAAGCCCGGTATAACGCAAGGGACTTTTTATACCCAATTCCGCAACTGCCTGAAGTCCCGGACGGTAATCACCGTTATCATCTGTATTTGAACCCTCAACTATATTTTTGATATTATTTTCTTTTGCTATAACTTGTATTTTTTGAAAAAACTCCTTTTTACAAAGGTAGCACCTGTTTACAGGGTTGTGCCTAAAGCCGTCTATTTCAAGCTCCTCCGATTTACACACAATATGCTTTATACCCTCATTTGCACAAAACACCTCTGCTTCTTTTAATTCTCTTTTGGGAAATGAGCAAGATTGTGCAGTAACGGCAATAACTTTATCACCTAATACATCGTGAGCAGCTTTCAGCAAAAATGTTGAATCTACACCGCTTGAAAACGCTACGGCAACACTCTCAAGGCTTAACAGATATTCTTTTAATTTCTCATATTTTTCATTAAGCATCATTAACAAAATCCTCCTGTTATGTTTGATAATTTTATAGTGTGAAAAGTAGGTTCTGAAATTAATTATACTCATTTCCGGAGGCTAAATCAAGTATACTGTTAATCGCTTAAATCAAATTTCAAAATCATATCATACCATTCTGCTCCGCCGTGTATCGATTCGGATATGCCTTTATTTTGAAAGCCGAATTTTTCATAAAACGGTAACATATGCTTTTTACAGGTTAAAATAACACCCTGACGTTTTTCGCTTTTTGCTTCGGAAACAAGGGTATTCATAAGCAAAACCGAAAAGCCTTTATTTCTGTATTCGGGAGCAACGTCAAGACCGAACACCGCCTGATATTTTCCGTTTTTCATTATGATAACAAGGCTTTTCGTACATTTCATCTGTAATTGTTTCACTGTCCGTTACAAGTCCGTTTATAAAACCGGCAATAACTCCGCCGAATTCCAACACTAAGAAATGATCTCCGTAAAATCTAATTCTTTCTTTAAATTGCTGTTTTGAGGCAGCCTCTGCCATGGGGAAACATACTTTTTCGATTTCGGCTATGCTCTCCAAATCTTCATACACTGCTGTTCTGATTTTTAAACTTTCCATCATGTTTCCTTTCCAAATAATTTTTTCCAACTTCCCTTTAAATATAAGGCTGTTAAAAGAAACGCTAAAAATGTATTATCGGCTATCATACAAAACCATACGGATCTAAGTCCGGTATGAAATTTATTTACTAGTATACCGCAAAAAATCACTCTGAACAACCACATTGAGGCAATATCCGCAAAAAATACGGTTTTTGTTTTGCCTATCCCCTGCATAGAGCCTTCCATAATAATACGAAGGGCAAAAAAAGACTCGCTGAAAGCCACTATCTTAAGCATTTCCGCACTCAGAGCCGCTGTTTCAGGGCTGTCTGTCATAAGCGGAGTTAAAAAATCCGATGAAATAAAAAGCAGCATACCGCAAAAAGCAAGTGTCCCCATTGAGAGAAATACGGCATTTTTTACAAGACGGCTGTACTTATTTTCGTTTTTCTCCCCAAGACACATACCCGCCATAGTTATGACAGACTGGTCAAAGCCCAAGACGGGAATATAAAACATTCCCTCAAGAGAGTAACTTATTGTGTGAGCAGCAAGAGCCGTAACCCCCAAAAGCGAAACAAAGGACGTAAAAATAGCTCTGCCCGCCCCTGTAAAAAAGCTGCCCAATGCCGCCGGAAACCCTATTTTTATAAACTGAGACAGTATACTTATATTGGGTTTAAATGATTGTTCCATTATGTTAAGATCAGGACTTTTATAATATAAAAGCAGCATTATTCCTCCGCCGACAGAAGCCGCCGCTGCTGTTCCCAAGGCTGCTCCTTTAAGTCCCAGTCCTGCACCTATTATTATAAATTTTATGCCGTAAAGGTTTAGTGTTCCGGTGGGATATATAAGCAAAAAATTAAATATTGTGTTGCATATATTTACAACAATATTTACGTACATGGAAATTTTCATATTACCAATGCCTTTAAATGCTGCACCTATTATGGTTATTACGGCAAAAAGAGAAATTGTACTGTAGGATATACCGAAATACATAACAAAATCATCTTTTAAGCGAGGATCTATGTTTAAAACAGAGGGCGAAACAACAGCTGTAACAGCAACAAGAAGAGAGAAAAAAGCTGCAGCTCCGATAGTGAAAATCAATGTCTGCACTGAAGCTGCTCTTACCTTTTTAAAGTCTTTTTCGCCTACTGCCTTTGAAATATATGCAGTAACGCCTATCCCCAAAGAATTTAAGGGAAATTTTACCATAAAATTTATTTGAGAGGCAAGCCCGACAACAGCTGTTGCCTCAACGCTTATGCTGCCAACCATAAAAAGGTCGATATACTGCACAAGCATTTGAAGTATGTAGTCAACTATTGCCGGCCATGCCAAAATTAATATCTGTTTTATTATTTTATCTTTCTTTTCCCTTAACATTTGCTCACGCTTTCGTTAGCGAACCGTTTGTTTTATATAACGTACTCCGGTTCTCTCGGAATAACATCCTGTTTGAAAATTCTTTCAAGAAACTGTTTTGTTCTTTCTTCTTTCGGGCTCAGGAATATCTCTTTGGGTGTACCCTGCTCCAAAACAACACCGCTGTCCATAAATACAACCTTGTTTGCCACATTATAGACAAAAGACATTTCGTGAGTAACCACAATCATTGTTATTCCCTGTTCGGCAATTTTCTTTATAACATCAAGAACCTCTCCCACAAGCTCGGGGTCAAGAGCATAAGTTGGTTCGTCAAAGAGTATAACCTCCGGGTTCAAAACAACGGCCCTTGCTATTCCCACACGCTGCTGCTGACCGCCTGAAAGCTGACAGGGGTAGTTGTCGGTTTTATCACCTAAGCCTACCCACTCAAGAGCTTCGGCGGCTTTTTCCCTTGCTTCTGCTTTGGGAACCTTTCTCGCTGTAACAAGCCCCTCCATAACATTTTCTATTGCGGTTTTATTTGCAAAAAGGTTGTAATTTTGAAAAACAAAGGCTGTTCTTCGCCTTATGTTAAGCACTTCCTTCTTGCTTGCTTTCTTTAGGTCAACTGTTGTGTCTCCCAGCTTCAGCGATCCCTTTTCGGCACGCTCCAAAAAATTTATGCACCGCAGCAGAGTTGTTTTGCCTGAACCGCTTGCTCCTAAAATTACAACAACGTCTCCTTTATTTACGGTTAAATCAACACCGTTTAAAACCTTAAGCTTTCCGAAACGCTTTTTTACATTTTTTTAATTCTATCATACTGCCCTCCTGTATCTTCCGGAATATTTTTCCGCCCTGCCGAAAACAAATTCAATAAATATTGAAAATATCCAGTATACCGCAGCGGCAGCCAAATATCCCTCAAAAAAGGTGTATTTTACCTGACTTGCAATAAGACTGCTCCTTGTTACCTCCATAATTCCTATAACGGAAACAACAGAGGAATTTTTAATGAGACCTATGGTTGTATTTGTAAGTGTGGGAATTGCCACAGGTATTATTTGGGGAATAATAATCCGTCTTATGGTTTGAAGTTTTGTAAGCCCTATAGAGTATGCCGCTTCGTTCTGACCGAAATCCACCGATTGAAGTGCTCCTCTTATAACCTCTGATATGTTGCAGATTGATGACAATGACAATGTAAACACACCTACCCATAATAAATCCACACTCGCCATAGTCAGATTAATATTAAAATACCGAAAAACATCATCTGCACAATTTAAAAACAACAGGTTATAAATCATAACCGCAACCATAACGGGAATCCCTTGATATACCGTAATAAAAGCAGCAAAAATTTTATCTAAAACAGGAACTTCGTAAAAACGTATAAAAGCTATTATTCCTCCTAAAATCAAGCCGACAACAAAGTGTATAAAAATCAGCTTAAGAGTGTTGGGAAAATATATAAGGCTTTGAATCATACTGTTAAAGAAACTGTCAACATCAAAACTCATTGTCCCACCTTCTTTCCGAAGCTTAACTTAACGTCGGTCTTTGCAAAAACATATCTCATAAAAAGACTTATAATTATATAAATTAAAGCTACAAAGAGATAAGCCTCGAGAGCATGGTTCGTTGCTGAACCTATGGAAGTCGCTCTGCCCATTATATCTATAACACCTATTGTGGAAACAAGAGAAACATTTTGGAACAAACCCACAAAGTCTGTTCCGAAAGGGGGCAAGGCTGTTTTTACGGCTTGGGGCAAAACAATTCTCGTAAAATTCTGAAAGCCTGTCAATCCTACACTTAAGCCTGATTCAGTCTGCCCTATAGGGACAGACTTAATAGCAGAATAAAATATAGATGAAAGGAAAGCGCCCTGATTTAAAATAAAGGTTATATAAGCAAAATATATTTTGTCCCATGTTCTCCCTATGTTTGAGCCGAATATAGGGCCTAAGAAAAAAGGCAGACCGTATAATATGAGAAACATTTGAACAAGCATAGGGGTTCCTCTCATAAAGGATATGTAAACCGTACAGATTTGGTATAAAACCGGTGTTTTGTAAATTCTTACAAGAGCTACCAAAATTCCGAGTAAAACTCCGGCTATCGTTGCTGCGGTAACAATTTTAAATGTTACTGCCAAATAAGGCAAAATCTGCGGTACGGAACTGAAAAATCTATCCCATGAAAATAAACTTCCGCTCATAATAATCACTCGCTTTCGGTATAATCTCCGCCGAGCACCTCTATTGAAATTTCAGCCAAACGTCCCGATTCCTTAAGCTCTCTTAAGGCTGCGTCTACAGTCTGTTGAAGCTCCGTATTGTCTTTTGCATATACCCAGTAGGTAGATGAAGTCTGCAGGGGTGTATCGAGAGTTTTAATAAAATCTTCACCGTTTCCGTATTCCCTGTTTATGGTGTCGACGTCTCTTTTTGTTCTGAAGGTTGCATCCCATCTGCCTTTTTTAAGTCCTTCGGAAATAACCTCATAGTTCGGCGAATCTAAAACTTCGGTTAATATAGGGTTGTCAGCGTGTTCTTCGTTATATTCTTCTACATAATAGTTTGCATTGTCTCCCGTACTCAAGAGAACGGTTTTTCCCTGAAGGTCGTCAAGGGTTTTGATTTCCGTATTGTTTGCTAAAACAACGGGGTATGTAACAAATGTTGTGTAGCTTTCCTCACCGAATAAATATTTTGCCGTTCTTTCCGGGTTTGTTTCGTACTGATGTGCGGCAATATCTATTTGACCTGCATCAAGTGCGACAAGTATGTTCTTAAATTCCGATGTCTGATATTCAAATCGGTATTGAGGCAAAGCTCATCAACGGCACTTAAAACCTCATATTCATAACCTGCTAAATTTCCGCTTTCGTCAAGGTAGCAGTAAGGTTCATAGGCTGTGCCTGTTCCGACAATAATCGTCTGAACGCCGTCCTCGCTGTCGGCTGTTTTCGTTCCGCTTCCGCAGCCTGAAAGTGCAGAAATAAGCAAAATACCTGTTAAACCTACTGCTGTTGTTGTTAAAATTGATTTTTTCATTTTTAATCATTCCTTTCGCTTGAAAAATATGCTATGTTTATTAAAAAACCGAAGGCTGAAACTTAAATCAACCTCCGGTTTTCCGGTCAGTATATCTATACTTTCACTGTCTGCTGTATACTAATTACTGAACTCTCAGCGATTCGTGTCTGTCGGTTTTGTCGAAGTAGGCTGTTATTTTATCGAGTGCCTCACCAACTGTACATTCCACGTCAAAGCCTGTTACAGCAAGCCTTTCGGGTTATTTTTGAATATGAAAGCCTATTTTTTTACAGACTATACAGCGGCAGTCACTTATAAGGGCTGTTTTTTCGGCTCGCTCTCCGCAGCCCGTTTTACTTCCGCAGCCGAAGCCCTCGGAGCCGCAGTTTATCGCCGAATTATCCGTAAGGTCACATTCTCTTACGGCCGACAAATTATAGTTTAACCCTTGAACCTCATAGATTAAAAATTTTTCTGTTTCTCCGAAGCTTAGGTCAATATTTATGCCGTCGGAGGACGAAACTGCTATTTTGTATGTCATATGAACCTCCGTAATTAATTCCATCTTTGAAGGGCTACAGAGTAAATATCCTCAGTAAGTCTTATTCCCCCTGTGTAACCTGCATAAAAATCGTCCATAACAACCTTGTCCTGAACAGGCCAAGCTATGTTGAGGAAATGTCCCGAAAGCTCCGACGTTACCTCTTTTTCGTAATAGCTGCCTATTATAAGCGGATAGCCGTGATAATCATGGGAGCGTATTTTATTGTGAATTATATAGCTGTCTGTTTCAAAGGAAACATCGGCTTTTAAGCCGTAGTTCAGATTTTGAAATTCTTCCCTTATTTGCTTTTGATATTGCTTAGGGGTGTCATCTGTAATAAACTGTTCTGCCGGAGTAAGCCCCAAGTCATTAACCAAAAACTTGGTTATGCCGAGGGTATACTGTGCATCTGCCGCAACGGTAAACTGCTTTGCCATTACACGAGCCTCCAAAAACATATCGGCATATCTTTCAATGAGATAGTAATAATAGCCTTCCTCTTCGTTTATTACTTTTTCGATATTTTCGGAAGGTATGCCTGCAAATTCCCCAACTGTCCTTAAAAATTTGCTTGTTTCAAAAGCACCTATGGGCAGTGTGGGATAGTGAAGATAGGGTATACCTAATTTTCTTTCCATTTTTTTCATATTATCCAGAGAAACCCACGGGGAAACCAAAAGATTAAATTCGGCTTTGGGTATTCTGTCGATATTTTTAATACCTCTTCCGTAACCGAATATTGTATTGGGGGTAAGCCCTATTTTTTTAAGAAGATTTTCAAGTTCTCTTAAATTGCCGAGCCAAAACAAATCCTGATAAGGTACGTCAGCCCAAATATTTACAAGCCCTTTTTGCCTGTGCTCTGTTCTTTTTAAATATTGCTCAATTATGGAATCGATTACCTGTTCGTGTCCTTTATAGTTGTTTCCCTTAAATCTGGCTGTAGAAGCATAAATAACCGGCTTTTCGGCATCCTCAAATTCCGATACAGCCTCGCCTACGTCATCTCCCACAATTTCCGGAATACAGCCCGTAAGCACAACATAAAGGTCTGCATCAATTACCTTTAAGCTGTTTTCAATTGTAGACCGAAGCTTTTTTATGCCGCCGAAAACAACATCCTTTTCGTTTATGCTTGTGCAGGGGAATATATTAGGAGAAAAATAGCCGCTGCTGCCTACTGTATCGGAAAGCTTTTGGGCGCAGCCGGGACCTGAATGGAGTATGGGAACAGCTCTTTCTATGGCTTGTACGCTCTGCATAGCCGCCATTGCACATTTATATCTCTGTTTATCCAACAATTTAGCCATTATTTTCCGCTCCTTTCCAAAAATTTATCAACGGACTGCTTATACCACCAGTCTGTATAAGGCAGCTTTACACGCTTTGCAAGGTTTTGCTCAAAGTTTCTGTTGTGTATACTGTTAAGCACATTATGTGCAAATTCAAGAGTATGCTTATAGCCAAAAATTTTATATTCATCATCAACATATACTGCCGGAGTGCCGTTTTTAATAGCCCAAACGGTTGAACCGGGGTGTCTTGAAAGATATAAATCAGGCTGATATTTTTTAAGTATGTTCATAACCTCATAATTCTGCTGGTCGGCTACACTTGCTTCAAAATCTATGTCATTTTTCAAAAGATATTCCATAGAAGGCGGCGTCTCCGTTTTCATATTTTTTGTCATAATGCCAAACCAAAGCCCAAACCACCTCTATGCCAAGCTCATTAAGCACTCTTGAAACCTCAAAGGTATAACCGGGGCCCATACCTATAACGGCTTTTAAGCCCTTAAGTTCTTTTTTAACCTCTTCGATTTGGGGTATATATATTTTTCTCTGTTCGGCTATATATTTTTCAACCTTTTCACTTCTGTCTGTTACTTTGCCTATTTCTCTGAGCCATGTTTCAAAGCCTGTTATTCCCAGAGGGTTAATTGTTCTTATATAGGGAACACCGTATTTTTCTTCAAGACCGTTTCCCAAATAATTTCCCAAAGTACCGCAGATACAGGTTGTGGCAATGGCTTCCGATATATGGGAAAGCTCTTCAACGGTTGAGTTGCAGTAAAGAAAAACAGGATAAAGGTCAAAATTTTTAAATATTTCAATTATTTCAGGTCTTGCACTTTCATAGAAATTTTTGAAATTTATTATATTTCTTTTTTCTTTCGGAGGTTTGACGATTGTGCTTAATACAGCGTGGTTGGCTATATCAAAGCCGGTTGCCCATATTCTTGACTTAAAGCCTTCACAGTGCACCGCCGCTATGGGTACATTTATTTCGCTTTTTAAATCGTCAACAACACTGTCAATATCCTCTCCTATAATTCCAGTCGCACAGGAGCTTGTTACAAAAATCGCCTTGGGGGAATATCTTCTGTTTACTTCCAAAACAATTTCTCTGAGCTTATCGGCAGAGCCGAAAATAGTGTCATTTTCGTTCATATCCGTTCCTACATAAACAGTGTCGTTTGTTACTCCTCTTTTTTTTTAGCCATAACCTTGTCAAGGTAATAAGATCCGGCACTTGCCGCAGAACAGCCGGAGGGACCATGGTGTATTACCGCAACATCTCTTATTGCCGAAAGCTGACCTAAAGTACAGCCGGAGAGACAGGTGCTTGACTGAGAAAAACACCGTGAACAGCCCTTAAGTGTTCCGCATTCACTTTGCTTTGCCAAATCATTAAGGCTGCCTATGTAGCCTGTTATAGAGCCTATTCTGTTTTCTCGTGTAGCTACATTTGAATTTTCCAAATTAAATGCCATTACTGCCGCCTCCTTATTCAAATAAGCTTGTGGAAAGGTATCTTAAGCCTGTGTCGGGAAAGACAACAACTATGTTTTTGCCTTGATTTTCAGATCTTAAGGCAAGCTGCTCCGCCGCATATAAGGCCGCACCGGAGGAAGTGCCTATTAAAATTCCGTCGGTTTTGGCAGCCGTCCTTGCGGCTTTATAGGCCTGTTCCGTTTCAACCTCAATTTTTTCATCATATATATTTAAATCCATTGTTGAAGGCACACGTTCTTTGGGAACACCTTCAAAGGCGTGAACCCCTGTTATTTCTTCCGGTGTCGGATTTTCTTCGCTTGGCAGTGAATTTGGCCCCGGCTGTACGGCGGCAACATATACATTTGGATTTTTTGACTTTAAATATTCCGGCTCCTGAAACCGTTCCTCCTGTTCCCACACAGGCAACCAGTATGTCGGCTTTCCCCTCTGTGTCCTCCCATATTTCCGGGCCTGTTGTTCTCTTGTGTATATCAGGATTTGCGGGGTTTGCCGTTTGGTCAACAAAAAATATATCCTTTTCATTTACAAGAACCTTTTCTCTTAATGCCTTTATGGCGGCTACAAAATCGCCGTTAGTCTTTTCCAAAACCTCAGCGATTACAGGCTCCTCCGAAAGCTTTATTGTCTCGCCGCCGAAGGCTTTAATAACCTTAAAACGCTCCTCGCTTACCTGATCCTGTATGTATACTCTGAATTTGTAGCCCTTTACAGCCGCCACAGCCGCAAGACCTATGCCTGTGTTTCCGCTTGTGGTTTCAACAATTGTATACCCCGGCTTAAGCTTCCCCTTCTTTTCTGCATCTTCAACCATAGCAAGGGCAATTCTGTCCTTTACACTTTGATTGGGATTGAAAAATTCCAGTTTTGCGATTATATTTGCTTTGAGATTTTTCTCTTTAATGTAGCCATTTAACTGCAAAAGAGGTGTTTTTCCTATAAGCTCTTCTATTGACTGATTCATTTTACCCATTTTCTTCGCTCCTTTTTAAATATTATAAATTTCAAGATTATCCATCATACCGTATTCAAGCAGTATTTCTTCAAGCCTTTCCTGTGTCATAGGTGTGGGGATTGTAAAATCCTTATTGTCTATAACCGCTTGAGCAAGATTTCTGTATTCCTGTGCCTGAGATGAGCCGGGGCGGTATTCTATTACGGTTTTTTGTGTATTTCTGCGTGCTGAACGATATTGTCACGGGGAACGAAATATAAAAGCTTTGTTCCCAACTCTGCCGAAAATGCTCTTAAAAGGTCACACTCTCTGTCTACATTTCTGCTGTTGCAGATTATTCCGCCGAGCCTTACACCACCTGTTCTTGCATAACGCTTTATACCCTTTGAAATATTGTTTGCGGCATACAGCGCCATCATTTCGCCGCTGGCTACAATATAGATTTCCTTTGCTTTGCCCTCACGAATAGGCATAGCAAAGCCGCCGCAGACAACGTCACCCAAAACATCATAAAAAACATAATCCAAATCATCTGTATAGGCTCCCAAGTTTTCAAGCATATTTATTGAGGTTATAATGCCTCTTCCGGCACAGCCCACACCCGGTTCGGGTCCGCCGGATTCAACGCATTTTGTTCCGCCGTAGCCTTCTCTCATAATTTTGGAAAGTTCTATATCCTCTCCCTCGTCACGAATAGTATCGAGTACGGTTTTCTGTGCCAAGCCCCCAAGCAAAAGCCTTGTTGAGTCTGCTTTGGGGTCACAGCCCACTACCATAACTTTTTTTGCCGAGTTCCACAAGTCCTGCTGTCAGGTTTTGTGTTGTGGTGGATTTTCCTATTCCGCCTTTGCCGTAAATTGCAATTTGTCTCAAATTTGACATTTTAGTATTCTCCTTTATAAAGCAATTTTTCTATTTCAAGGTATTTAAACATTTTGTCTAAAACCTCGCTTATGACATTGGGTATTTCAAATACTCTTATGCCGTTTTTTCCTAACTCATTTAAAGCACCGCTGCCTATTTTGCTTACAAGCATATATTTACAGTCACTTAATGCTTCTGCGGCAGCTTTCAGGTCGCTGTCACTGTGTTCGCCGCTTTGATAAACAGGCTTTATATGTCTTTCTTCCAAAAGATTAATTTTCTTTGCAGTTTCATCGTAAGTCACTATGTAAAATTTGTCTGCTCTTCCGAAGTGGCGGTTTACTACCTTTCCGTCGGAGCTTGCAATCGCTGTTTTGCCTTCCATATGTGTTATCCATGAGAAAATGTTTCCCTGACGGCTATCCTCCTTTGATAAATTTGCTGACCGACCTCTTTTTCTCCCGGTATGCCTGCAGCATCGGCCCGGCATCTTTGGCAATGGCGGAAAACATCAATATATTTTCCTGCCTTTGTCCTTGCCGCATCAATTTCCGCACAGGTTGGTTCACGGCAGTTTGCAAGCTCATATTGTGGAATAAGAGGTATTATGTTGTAAATACTTGCTCCATGTTCAGCCACTGTTTTAGCAACGGTTTCAATATGAGAGCCGTTTATTTTGGGTACAAGAACAGTGTTTATCTTTATTGTAATTCCTGCATCCGCAATTCTTTTTATGCCTTTAAGCTGATTTTCAATAAGAATTTCCGCAGCTCTTGTTCCCTCAATTTTTTCACCGTGATAAATAATATATTTGTTAAGCTTTGCCTCGATTTTCGGGTCAACGGCATTAACCGTCACCGTCAGAGAATCTATCCCCACGTCAATAATTTCTTCGGCTCTTTCATAAAGCAAAAGACCGTTTGTACTCATACATTTTATAAGATTGGGAAAGTGTTCTTTTACAAGCCTGAATGTTTCAAGGGCATAGTCCGTTGCCAAGGTATCTCCCGGGCCGGCTATACCGGCAACGGTTATTTCAGGGCAAAGCTTCAAAGCCTTTTCTATTGCTTCAATGCTTTCTTCCGGCTTTAACAGTCTGCTTGTTACTCCCGGTCTTTGTTCAACATCATTTACAGCTCTGTCGCAAAAACGGCAGGCAATGTTGCAGCCGGGGCAGACGGGAAGATGTATTCTGCCTGTATGGTTTTTATGCCCTCCGAAACAAGGGTGGGATTTCTGTAAATCTTTATATGTATTGCTCATTTAATCACCTTCATAAATTAAAAAACCGAACACGCAAAGATTTTCTTTTTTCTTTTAAGAAAACCTCCGGTTGTCCGGTCAGTTTTTAAATCTTATTTTTTTGGTTTGTTCAATCTGAACAACTTTGCCGTTCTGCAAAATTATTGTTATTTGTCCGAATTTTGTTTTTTCTATAAAACTCTTAATAATATCCAAATATTCTTTTTCAGAATAGTTTTTTTCCGTGTTCATTTGTCAGTCCGCCTTTCGTCAAAAAAAACAGAGCAGGCACATTATGATACCTGCTCAAACATCGGGTTGAGGTTTCATAATTGTATCTCAATAAAGCCGTATAAAATTACCTGTCATACAGCAACACTGACACATATTCATATTTACGGAATTTACAGCTATAATCTTTTTCATATGCAGCACCCCTCACTATTCTGATTCTATTATTGTTTTAAAGCAGACTGTAGATATATCTTACAGCTAATTTTTTGTTTACGGCTTTTTCGAGTTTTTTTAGTGTCTCTTTTAAAACCTCTCTCGGACAGGCAACGTTTATTCTTTCAAAGCCTTCACCGCTTTTGCCGAAAATTTCTCCTCGGTCAAGCCATAATCCTGCCTTATTTATAATTAGGTCTTTAAGTTCCGGTTTGGTTAAGCCAAGTTCTCTGAAATCAAGCTATAAAAGATAGGTTCCTTCCGGTTCGATTAGCTTTACTTCCGGCAGCTCATTTTTCAAGAAATTTCTTGTATAATCAATATTGCCTTTAATGTAGGCTTTTACAGCCTGATACCACTCTTCGCCGTATTTATAGGCGGTTTCACAGGCAATAAGCCCCATTATATTACACTGGCTGTAGCCTGCGGCATATACCTGTTTTATGAAGGCTCTTCTTAAAGCCGGATTGGGTATAAAAATGTTTGAAATTTGAAGCCCTGCAATATTGAAGGTTTTTGTCGGAGATGTACAAACTATTGCAAAATCTTCAAATTCCTTTTTAATGCTCGGAAAAACAGAGTGTCTGTTACTCCCGAAAACAAAATCCTGATGTATTTCATCGCTTACCAATATCACACCATATTTTTGACAAATTTCTCCTACCTTCAAAAGTTCCTCTTCAGTCCAAACACGTCCCGTAGGATTTTGAGGACTGCAAAACAGAAACAGCTTTATATTGTTTTCTGTTATTTTCCTCTCCAAATCCTCAAAATCAATGTGATATTTTCCGTCGCTTTCAAGCTGCAGGTCATTGCTTATCAGAACTCTGTCATTATCTTCGACAGCCTCCGAAAGGGAATAGTAAACAGGCTGCTGTACGAGAACACAGTCACCTTTTTCCGTAAAAGCCTTAACTGCCATAGCCAAAGCAAATACAACTCCCGGTGTTTTAACAAGCCATTCCTCTTTGGGCTGCCAGTTGAAATGTTTATCCATCCAACTGTAAACAGCATCAAAATATTCTCTTTTAACCTCCGAATAGCCGAATATGCCGTGTTCTGCTCTCTTTTTAAGCTCGTCTGTTATAAAGTTTGAGGTTGGAAAATCCATATCGGCTACCCACATAGGCAGAATATCTTCCGGTCTGTTTCTTTCAACTGCAAAATCATATTTAAGACTGTATGTGTTTTTTCTGTCAACAATCCTGTCAAAATTTAGATTTTTTTCATTCTGCATAAAAATCCTCTTTTCTTTTATATCTAAAGGAGTTATACTAAACGTCGGTTAAATTTACACGCAAATTGCTTAAATATAACTTACAATTCAGTTTTAATCACTGCAAATATTTTAGACGTTTAGTATAATGCTTGTTCCAAATCATTTATTAAATCCTCCGCCGTTTCTATCCCTGCGGAAAGTCTTAAAATCCTGTCTATAATGCCGTTTTTAATTCTTGCTTCCTCCGGCATATCGGCATGGGTTTGTGTTGCGGGGTAGGTCAGAAGTGTTTCCGTTCCGCCCAAGCTTTCGGCAAACTGTATAAGCTTAACGGATTTAAGTATATGCAGGGCAAGCTCTCTGCTTTCGGTTTCAAATGTAAGCATACTGCCGAAGCCTCTTGCCTGTTTTTTACAAATTTCATAAGCCCTTGTGCCTTTAATTCCCGGATAATAAACCATTTTGATTTCGGGACGTTTCAGCAGAAAAGCCGCAATCCTTTCGGCATTTGCCTGTGCCCTTTCCATTCTGACGGAAAGGGTTTTTATTCCTCTTAAAATAAGCCAGCTGTCAAAGGGGGAAAGCCCCGAACCCACAGTTTTTATTATAAACCTGAGCTTTTCGGTAATTTCTTCCGAGTTTGTCACGATAATGCCTGCCAGTGTGTCATTGTGTCCGCCTAAAAATTTTGTTCCGCTGTGAACCACTATGCCCGCTCCTAATTTAAGAGGATTTTGAAAATAAGGCGACAGAAATGTATTATCCACAATAAGCAAAAGATTATGCCTTTTAGCTGTTTCCGAAATTTTCCTTATGTCGGTTACGTTCATCATGGGGTTTGTAGGTGTTTCAATAAAAACTGCTTTTGTGTTTTCTTTTATATAATTTTCAATATTGTCCCCTGAACAGTCGAGGAAGCTGAAAGAAATGCCGTTTTTACTGCTTATATTGTTAAACAGGCGAATACTTCCGCCGTAAAGGTCGGCTTCGGCTATTATGTGGTCGCCGGGCTTGAAAAGCTCCATAAGTGCCGTTACGGCTGCCATTCCGCTTGAAAAAGCAAAGGCATCGGTTCCTCCTTCAAGAGAAGCCATTACCTTTTCAAGTCTTTCTCTTATGGGGTTTTGAAGTCTGCTGTAGTCAAAACCCGTACTTACTCCAACTTCGGGATGGGCAAAGGTAGCCGTTTGATAAATCGGGAAGCTGACAGCTCCCGTTTTGTCCTTTTCAAATTTTTCAAGATTTCCGTGTATACACCGTGTTTCAATTCCGCAGTCCATTTAACCACTTCTTTCCGTAGTTTTTTTGAAGAAAATGATGATTTAAAGGAAAAAAATAATTTAGCTAAAATTATTTTTCATCTTGAATTGTTCATCATTTCTTTAATTGACTGTTATTATAGCAGAAAATTGCTGTTTTGAAAAATACGCAAAATCGATAACTCGGTATAAACAAAACAAATAGCCCTGTTATGGACGGTATTTTTTGAGTAAGTCAAGATATTTCCGCCCTAAAATGCTTAAAGACATACCTTTTCTGACAATATAGCCTATTTCCATAGTGTCATCTGTATCAAGAGGAACGGAGGTATAATTTTCACCGTTTAAGGCTTCACATATAATCCCCGAACAGAGGGTATATCCGTTTAAGCCAACCATAAGATTAAGCATAGTTGCTCTGTCGTCAGCCTTTATAATTTGATTATAAGAGGCTGTGCTCATAACCTCCTCGGCATAATAAAATGAATTTTTTTCACCCTGCTCAAAGGAAAGACAGGGATAAGGCATAAGCTCTTCAAATTTAATTTTGCTTTTCTCTGCCAAATGGTGAGACTTACTTAAATAGACAGATATTCCACATTTAAAAAGTGGAGTGTAAACAACATCATTGTCGGAAAATATTTTCCTCATAGCTTTTTCATTGAAGAAATTTAAATAGAGAATGCCTATTTCGCTTCTGTAATTTCTCACATTTTCTATAACCTCTCCCGTTTTTGTCTCATGAACAGAAAATTCATAATTTTCCATACCGAATTTCTTGGCAAGCTGAATAAAAGCCTCGACAGCAAAGGAGTAATGCTGCATTGAAACACTGAATTTCTTCTTGGCATTTTTGTTTTCGGAAAATCTGTCCTCAATCATTTTTTCAAGCTCTGTCATCTGTCTTGCATAGCTTAAAAATTCTTCTCCTTCGGGGGTGATCAAAATGCCCCTGTTGAATCTTATGAATAAATCCGTATGCAGTTCTTCTTCAAGATTACGGATTGTGCTTGAAAGTGCCGGCTGTGACATATATAACTCTGCCGCTGCCCTGCTCATGGATTTAACATCGGCAACCTTAACTGCATAAATCAACTGTTGTATTGTCAATCAAAGTCCTCCCTCTTAAGAAGTGTTTCCGTTTAATACAGGTTTAAATACAGACTGTATTCGGAAAAGCAATATTTTCTTCATAACATTCTTGCCTTGTCTATTTCTCAATTATACACTTCAAATAAAAAAAAAGTAAGTATGAATAATTTTTAATTTTTTTCAAAGCTTAACATCTGTATTTACAAATGGCATTTCATGTGCTATAATCATATAAAACCTATCGAAATGATAGGTATATAATTTGATTCGGGAGGTATGTATGTGTGAAATATTCGGGATAAGTGCAAACTTTCCCTGTGTTATAAATGATTATCTTAAAACATTTTACAGCCACAGCAGTCTGCATCCTCACGGTTGGGGGCTTGCTTACAGAGCAGAGGAAAATTCTTCAGCTCTTAAAATATATAAAGGCAAGGAACCTGCCTTTAAAAGCAAATATTTAGACGAAAAACTGTCAGAGCCCGTTGTTACCGACTTGGCACTTGCCCACATCAGATATGCTACAATAGGAAATGTTGAGTTTAAAAACTGCCACCCTCATAAAAAAGCAGACAGACTCGGACATCAGTGGACATTAATTCATAACGGAACCATATTTGATTTTAAGCCTCTTGATAAATTTATCAGCTATCAGTCGGGAGATACCGACAGTGAAAGAATGCTTTTATATATAGTTGATGAGGTAAACAAAAAACAAGGTCAGCTTTACAGAGGGCTTTCACCGCAGGAACGGTTTATGCTGATTGATGAAATAATCTGCCGTATGTCAAAGGGAAATAAACTGAATCTGATTTTATATGACGGTGAATTTATGTATGTACACACAAACTATGCAAATTCTCTTTATTTTCTTAATAAAGGTGATTGTGCGTTATTTTCGACGCAGCCGCTGAGCCCGGAAAACTGGCAAAATGTTCCGTTTACAACACTTGTTGCTTATAAATGGGGCAAGCAGGTTTTTACAGGCACAAATCACAATAATGAATAC
>JAJQBF010000027.1 GCA_021203425.1 Clostridiales bacterium
TCATAAAGGGGACTGATAAATATATGACGAGAAATCAAGCCGCAGGCAGGCTTAAAAGCTGGGGAAATTATATTAACATTATAACAGGACTTCAAGATGACATAATCGAAATAAGAAAAACAATGGTTTACAACAGAGGATTAAAGGCTGTTAAAACAGATATAATACCCAATAACAGTAATGTCTCCAAACCTATGGAAAATATCGCCGTAAAAAACATAGATGTTTATGAAGAAGAAATCAGTGAAATTGAAAATCAAATCAAAGCAGTTAAGAAAAATAAAGAAGATATAGACAAATTTGTTGATAGCCTTGAAGATATTGAACAAAGATTGTTAAGATTTCGCTATATAAGAAAGAAAAGCTGGAACGCAATTTCAATGAAGATACATCTAAGCGACAGACAATGTTATAGAGTACATAACAAAATATTGGACAAACTCACAACTTATCTGTAAAACCGTTTATAAACTTTGTACATTTTTTCTGCTTTTTCTTGACATTCTTTTGGCTATAGTATATAATAAATATAATCTCTGTTCAATACTTCGGAAAACCCTCATAATTATAAAGAGAAGATTATATAATATTTAAACGGCATGATAAGGGCAAAAAGGCACAAGCTGAAGTATGAATAAGCGTGTAAAGACACTGTGTAAAGGCAGTGTCTTTTTATGTAACAATTAAAGCCGCAAAGCGGCTCCGACTTTATATTACAGGCGCTTTGACAGTGATTTGGCTTAACTTTAACCTTTTTATTATACAGCCAAAATGAGGTTATTTGCGTAAAAAACTAAATAAACTTTTCAAAATCCTTAAAAAACTCATTTTTTTATTTGACTTATTAAAATGATTGCTGTATAATTATTGCAAACATTTATCTTGGGAGGAATTTTTAAAATGAACAGAGTATATAATTTTTCAGCCGGTCCGTCTATGCTTCCCATTCCGGTTCTTAAAAAGGCACAGGAAGAGATGTTATGTTACGGTGACACAGGTATGTCCGTTATGGAAATGAGCCACCGTTCAAAGACATATGATGACATTATAAAGAACGCAGAACAGCTTTTAAGAGAACTTATGAACATACCGGATAATTATAAGGTTATGTTTGTTCAGGGCGGTGGTTCAACTCAGTTTGCTATGGTAGCTTTAAACCTGTTAAACGGTTCAAAAAAAGCCGACTATGTTAAAACAGGTCAGTGGGCTAAAAAAGCAGCGGCAGAAGCGTCAAAATACGGTGAAGTAAATATTGTAGCTTCTTCAGAGGATAAGACTTTCTCTTATATTCCCGTTTTAGACAAGAGCAAATTTACTCCCTATGCAGACTATTTCTATATCTGCCAAAACAACACAATCTACGGCACACGTTACACTGAACTCCCCGATACGGGAAACGTTCCTCTTGTTGCCGACCTTTCTTCATGTATTATGTCAGAGGTTGTTGACGTTTCAAAATACGGTCTTATTTTTGCCGGTGCTCAGAAAAACGTAGGTCCTGCCGGAGTTACAATTGTTATAGCAAGAGAAGATCTTTTAGGCAAGGCACGAGATATTACTCCTACTATACTTGATTACAAGATTCACGCAGATAACGGTTCTCTTTACAATACACCTCCTTGCTACGCTATTTATATAGCCAAGCTTGTTTTCGAATGGCTTAAGGATATGGGCGGTGTTGCAGAGATGCAGAAGATAAACGAAGAAAAAGCCGATCTTCTTTATGACTGCCTTGACAATTCATCTATGTTTAAGGGTACAGTTGTTCCCAAGGACCGTTCACTTATGAATGTACCTTTCGTAACAACAACAGGCGACAAGGATCTTGAGGCTAAATTCATAAAGGAAGCGACAGCTGCCGGTCTTGTAAACCTTAAAGGTCACAGAACAGTAGGTGGAATGAGAGCAAGTATTTACAACGCTATGCCTATTGAAGGTGTTAAAGTCTTAACAGATTTTATAGACAAATTTGAAAAAGAAAACAAATAATAAAAGAGTTAATATAAGTTAATTTTAGGAGACTTGAAAATGTATAATATTTTAACATTAAATAAAATTTCAAAAACAGGCTTAAATAAACTTACCTATAATTACACATATGGCGACAATATTGAAAACCCCGAAGGAATTCTTTTAAGAAGCTTTAAGATGCATGATATGGAACTTCCGGAAAGTCTTCTTGCCGTTGCACGCTGCGGCGCCGGAGTAAATAATATACCTTTAGACAAATGTGCCGACAAGGGTATTGTTGTTTTCAACACCCCCGGTGCAAACGCAAACGCAGTTAAGGAACTAGTACTTACAGCCCTTCTTATTTCCTCAAGAAATATAATAGGCGGCTATAACTGGGTTCAGGGGCTTGACGGTGATGTTGCCGCAAAGGTTGAAAAGGGAAAAGCTCAGTTTGCCGGTCCCGAAATTATGGGCAAAAAGCTCGGTGTAATAGGTCTCGGCGCTATAGGTGTTCTTGCTGCAAACTCAGCAGAGGCTTTGGGTATGGAAGTTTTAGGATATGACCCCTATCTTTTAACAAAGTCTTCATGGAATATTGACAGCTCCGTTAAATGTGTAAGTCTTGACAAGCTTCTTGCAGAATCAGACTATATTACAATTCACGTTCCCTATATGCCGGCTACAAAAGGTATGATAGGCAAAGATGCTCTTTCAAAAGTTAAGGACGGAGTAAGAATTATAAACTTAGCAAGAGGAGAACTTGCCAACAACGATGCTGTGAAGAAAGCTCTTGCAAGCGGAAAAGTAAGTTGTTATGTTACAGACTTCCCCAATGATGAAATGACGGGAGTTGAAAATGTAATAACTCTTCCCCATTTGGGAGCGTCAACCCCCGAAGCAGAGGACAACTGTGCCGTTATGGCAGCCTATGAAATTATGGACTACCTTGAAAACGGAAACATAACACATTCGGTAAATTACCCTGATGTTTCAATTGATGCCCCCGGAAAGACAAAAATCTGCATACTTGCCAAAGGAGCAGCCGCAGACAAGATTATTTCCACAGCGGCAGCCGCAAATGTAACGGAATCAGCCTCAAAAACAAAGGGCGAATATTCCTATACAATTTTGGCAGCAGAAGGAGACGCCGACAAGGCAGCCGAATCTGTAAAGGTTGTTGATGGAATTATAAAGGTTAGAGTTATCAAATAAAAAACAAAGCAAATAAAAAACCATCTTTTATTCTTTTTAAATATCAGATGTTTTTTTTATTTTTAAAAATTTATTTTCTTGCAACGTTCTATAACTTTTGATATAAACCTCGAATGAATTTCTGCATTAAAAAACAAAAGAGGAAATTCATTCGAGGCTGTTACCTACCCCAAATAATCCGGTAAAGAAGTAACGGAAAGGGGGTGTTTGTATTGTTGGAATACATAATAACCTTTATGGTTTCTGTCTTGGCAAACGTAGTTTCGTACTACATCTGCAAATGGTCAGAACTTTTGCTTAACGCAAAAGCGGCTCCGCCGTCGGACGTCTTTCCGATTCCCCTTGACAGAGTAAAATTCGGTAACAAGCCTGCGAACTAAGCCCTACGCAAAACAGGGAACAGAATAGCCCGGAGAATGGACCTCTCCGGGCTATTCGTAGTGTTTGATTGTTGGAATACATTAATTTCTTACTACAAATTTATTATATCACAATCTAAAATACCGTGTCAAGTAAATCAAAATTTTAGGTGTGGACACAATGTGCATATTATAACTTTACAAAAAATCAAGGATAGAGAAAGGCAATTCTCTTAATTTAGGGTTTCGATTTTGATGAAAAGCCATTTTCGCAGCACCGAAAGCATTATA
>JAJQBF010000281.1 GCA_021203425.1 Clostridiales bacterium
TAGATTAAGAAGGAATTTTACACACTGTGTGTAATAGCCCGAAACCCGCATAAATTAGCGAAAAACTGAGGTTTTGCTTATTTGCGGATTTCGGCTGATTTAACATTTCGTATTAAATTTACCGAAAATGGTGAGGCATTGAGTTGGTTAAAAAGAAAATTATGGAGTTAAATTGGGAATTTTTATTCTATAAACTGTACAAGGTAGTTTTCTGAAGTTATCATCAGAAAATTAAATTTGTATATTCTTAATTTTTAAAGATAGAATTACTTGACACAATTTTATTGGTATAATAAAATATAAGTGTAGGGAAAGTGTTCGCAGTTGAAATGTTGTGCTGTCTTAAAAATCACACAAGAAAATTTAATAGGGTGGGTGAGAAATTATGAGGATTTATTTGGATAATTGCTGTTACAATCGACCATATGATGATCAGACGCAGCTTCGTATATCTTTAGAAACACAGGCAAAACTGTATATACAGGATAATATAAAGAATAATAAATTTGAGCTTGTGACATCATATATTTTGCTGTATGAAAACAGTGAAAATCCATATGAAATGCGTAAAAGGTCAATATTGGAATTTATACAGAATAATTCCTTTATACACATAGACTATGACAGAGCCGAAGAAGTAAAGTCAGAGGCCGAGAGTATTATGGAAACAGGAATTAAAATGAAAGATGCTTATCATGTGGCTTGTGCTGTTATGGCAGCAAGTGATTATTTTATTACCACCGATAAAAGATTGCTGAAATATAAATCAAGTAAAATCCAGCTGTTGAATCCTATAGATTTTATTGAAGAAATGGAAGGTGTATGGTATGATGAATAGTATAGAAATTATGAATAAAGGTATAAATTGTTTACTTGAAAAGCTGGGGGTAGTTGAGACAGAACAATTCATTTCGTTGATTATCCGAGAAAAGTTTGATTACACAAAATGGCAAAGGGAAAAATTTGACGAAGTGAGTTCTGATGATTTTAATGCTGCTGCTGTAGCGTATGCAAAAGATAATCCGTTTACAATAAAAAGGTGATTCAATCAACCATAGAGATATTATGATGAATTGAAAAAGTAATGCATCTGCATATTGTAACTTTTAAGGATAAAATCTATAAGAGTTTGTATGAAGAATATGAAACTGATTAAAAAAGGCTGTTTTGAAGATGCACCCAATATGCCTTACATGCTTGACCTCCTGCTTAGTGATAAGGATTTTCATACAGCACCGGAACGGGCGGTTGAGTGGATTCAGAATGAAAATGATGATATATATGATTATTAAGAATTTAAGGTTATGCAGGGATAACAATCATATTTGTCTGAATTCTTGAGTCGTAAATTTGATTGGAATATAGATAAGGTAGATATGACCCATGCCGACATTGAACTGGATTGGAAAAGATAAGGTGGTCAACCACCACTTAGATGTGCCGTACCGTGTGTTGGAACGGCAGTATAGCTATGATGCCGAAGGTATGCATACAGAGGATAACTGCAGTGATAATATGATTATTCATGGGGACAATTTGTCTGCATTGAAATTGTTGCTGCCTCAATATGAAGGAAGGATTAAATATATCTATATCGATATAAAGACGCCGAAGATAATACAATTACAAGTTCCTTCTGACTGCTTGCACCTTGCAGGGTAAGTTGAAGGGTGCGGGGTAAGTTGACATAGCAGGTTCCGACCTGCTATTATTTTTCATGGAAACGCAACTTGAAGTTGCGAGGATGCAACTTCAAGTGTTAGACTGGTGCAATAAGATAGTGTAGAATTTGCTTATAGAAAGCGAGGTGCTGTATATGCCATTTGGAGACAAGCTACGGGAAAAGCGAGAAGAAATGGGTTTGACACAGGAGACTTTAGCAGAGAAAATCAATACAGAGATAACACGCCAATCCATTTCAAAATGATACTTTTGATGATATTGTGCCGGAGAAAGTGAAAGCTGCGCTTGAAACACCGAATACATCTGGAAATTCTGATGTGGCGGTAATGGAACAGGAAGCTGCAGAAGCGGCGAAGGCTTATGAATCGGTAATTGCCGATGATTTGAAGACGGGATTTACGGGATATGAACTGGGTGATATGCTGAATCAGAATAAGATACAACCACAATTCAGAGAAGAAGTAAAAAATCTCCGTATCCCTCAGTTTTTTATGAAATCTGTGCCTGATTTATTTTGGGATACCTACGAGCTTTTGGAGCCGGAATATCTTTCGGACGGATTTTCTCTGAGCGGACAGGAGGCACAAATCAGTTTTGAGTTAGCAACAGGAGAAATGTACCGTGTTGATATCCAAGAAGAAGGTGAAGCTGTTCCAAAATACAAGCGTGCAAGCAAGAGCGAAAGTGAATATGTCCGTGAGTATCTTGCCAAGCTGCCTCAGGATAAGAAAATCCAGCAGTGTACAGATATGATTTGTAATCAGATTAACAAAAATAATCGTTATGTTTCATCTGAAATAAACGATTATGTGCACCGCATTATTCAGAATATGACAGAGGATGAACTGGCGGCGATGGAGACAGCTATACCTGTTTATGCCGGGAAAATCCGGCAGAAAATCGAATCTCTTGAAAATATTTATAGGGAACGGCAATTTTATAAATTGCTGGACAGCGGAAAAGTAATCTGCAGGGAATCTTATGCTCTTCCAAGCGTTATTACACTGGCTCAGACTACGGATGCCATACCGTATTCTTTGTATGAAGCGGAACGGGATGACATGAATATTTTTGAGCATAGCCTGATTGATATGATTGTCAGTTTGGAAAATATCAAGTGGTGGCATAGAATCATCGAAAGAAAAGGACTGCGTCTGAATGCGTTTATAAACCATTACCCGGATTTTATGGTAATGACGAAATCCGGCAAACTGGTGCTGATTGAGGCCAAAGGTGATTATCTTGATGGTGACGACAGCAAGACAAAGCTAAAACTCGGTCGCCAATGGCAGTCACAGGCGGGTAGGATGTACCGCTGTTTCATGGTGTTCAAAGAAAAAAAATGGACATGGATGGGGCATACACACTGGATGAATTTTTTGATGTTATGAAGAAACTGTAATGTTTTGAAAACTTATGCTTGATATTTATAATATTTACATCCACATGGATGGTAAATATGGCGGTAAATAACCGTATGAGTTGTTGAAAACAAAGGAAATTTAAGTAATGTCATTATTGATAAAATAAATGGTACATTATATTGGCAGATATAAACTTACCGTTATAAGCGGTTGTTTTATCGTTATGTATATCGGAGCAATTGAGGTAGGGGAGCAGGTATGCTCGGCGGAACTATTGTTGTTGTGGGTTCGGTTGGTCTTATGGGCAGGAAAAATACAATAATGCAGTCTGATAAACTGCTTACTTTCGTCAGAGAGATTTTTTAATGATGTACAAGATGTGGAATTTTCCAAAAGTGTCTATGGCAATACCTTCAAAATATTACCGACATCGAAAAAGACCTTGTTGAACTTAGGCAAAAAAAGATGAAGCAAAGGGTAAGAAAAAGCAATTTCTGAAACAATAAAAAAGACGGATGAATCTGTGGAAACAATGAAGATTGACCGAAAGAGTATGCTCAAATACAACAGCTCTTTTGCCGAAGACTTGCAAGTAAGACAGTGATTTTTGAAAACTGCAAAATAAAGGACTTTCGCTAATTTGACCAAAATTAAGTTGGATAGTGGATGTCCTTATTATTTACTAAAACATAACAAAATTGTTATAGAAAGATTTTTTAGGCTGAAAAATTGTTTACAGTTACTCGCAGTATATATGTTAAAATAT
>JAJQBF010000146.1 GCA_021203425.1 Clostridiales bacterium
TATTACAACTTTTAGATTGATATTTCAGAAAAAACGTGATACAATAGAATTGTTTAGTAAATTTCCATTTACGTTACATGGAAATTAACTTCTATAAAAGCTGATTGTTCAGTGTTTTGCATAACAGCAGTTATTTTATAGTATAAAAGCAAATCTCAGGAGGCAGTCACAATGTGCGGTTTTTGCGGTTTTACCGGAAACATAGACGGAAAACAAAAAATCATTAACGCAATGATGAATAAGATTATACACAGAGGACCGGATTCAAGCGGTTCTTATCTGGATAATGATATTTGTCTGGGTTTCAGGCGCTTAAGTATAATCGATTTGTCGGAAGGTCATCAGCCTATCTACAATGAAGACGGCAATATTGCCATTGTTTTTAACGGAGAAATCTACAACTACAAGGAAATCAGAAAGACCCTTGAGGGCAGACACAAGTTTAAAACAAACTCAGACACTGAAGTTCTTGTACATCTGTATGAAGACAAGGGCGAAAATATGCTTAACGACCTTCGGGGTATGTTTGCTTTTGTAATTTATGACAAACGTGACAACAGTATTTTCGGTGCAAGAGATTTTTTCGGAATTAAACCCTTTTATTACGGCATATTCAACGGAAATCTTATTTTCGGTTCCGAAATTAAGAGCTTTCTTCCCCACCCCGATTTTAAAAAAGAGGTAAATCCCTTAGCTCTTGAAAATTATCTTACCTTCCAATATTCGGTTTTGGACGAAACCTTTTTTAAGGGAGTTTATAAGCTTAAACCCGGTCATTATCTTCGCTATAAAGATAAAAAGGTTACAATAACACGTTATTATGACCCTATGTTTGAGCCGGAAGAGTCTAAGCTCCAAGATGCAATTAAAAACGTGGAAGACGTTATGCAGGATTCCATAAAGGCTCACAAAATAAGTGATGTTGAGGTTGGCTCCTTCCTGTCAAGCGGTGTTGATTCGTCCTATGTTGCCGCAACTTTTAACGGCGACAAAACATTTACCGTCGGTTTTGACTATGATAACTATAACGAAATAGGGTATGCCGAGAAACTTTCGAAAAAAGTCGGCATAGATAACTACAGCAAAACCATAACAACCGAAGAATATTGGGACGCTATAGGAAAAGTTCAATATCATATGGACGAGCCTTTGGCAGACCCCTCGGCTATAGCCCTTTATTTTGTTGCAAACAAAGCGTCACAATATGTAAAGGTTGCTCTTTCGGGAGAGGGTGCAGACGAATTTTTCGGCGGCTACAATATTTACAGAGAACCTATGGATTTAGCTGTTATAAAATTCCTGCCGAAACCCATAAGAAAATTTATGGCAAAGGCAGTAAGCCTTATACCGTTCAGCTTTAAGGGAAAGAGCTTTCTTATAAGAGCATCTCAGTCTGTTGAGGAAAAATTTATAGGAAATGCTAAAATGTTTTCCAAAAAGGAAAGAGAAGAAATTCTCAAAAACCCCATAGGAAAATATGATTTTACGGAAATCACAAAACCCTACTACGACAAGGCAAAGGATCTTGACGATGTTACAAAGATGCAGTTTATAGACTTAAATCTTTGGCTTGTGAGAGATATACTCCTTAAGGCGGATAAAATGAGTATGGCAAACTCTCTTGAGGTAAGAGTTCCCTTCCTCGATAAAGAAGTTTTTAAGGTTGCGTCAAAACTGCAAACCGACTATAAGGTAAACAGACAGGCTACAAAATATGCTTTCCGCATGGCAGCGAAGGATTATCTCCCCGACGATGTGGCAGGCAAAAAGAAACTGGGTTTCCCCGTTCCCATAAGAATATGGCTTAAAGAAGATAAATATTATAACAAAGTAAAAGACGCATTTACAAGTGATGCAGCCAAGAAATATTTTAACACCGACAAGCTTGTGTCTTATCTTGACGACCACAGAAAGGGCAAAGGCGATTTTTCAAGAAAAATCTGGACGGTTTATATGTTTCTTGTTTGGCATAAAGAATTTTTTGAAACAGCATAACTCAGCCGTAATTTTAATAATATGTATTTTAGAAGGGAATGATTAAAATGGGCAATTGTTTTTTCTGTAAAATGGCAAACGGCGAAATACCGACGAACACCGTATACGAGGACGATGATGTAAGAGTAATTTTAGACATTAACCCCGTAAACCCCGGTCACTGTCTTGTTATACCCAAGACACACGCCGCAAATATTTATGAAATTGAACCGGAGATTCTTTCCAAAGCAATGGCAGTTGCTCAAAAAATTGCCGTGAAGGTTAAAAAAGCGACCGGCTGCGACGGAATAAACATTCTCCAAAACAATGAAGAGGCTGCAGGTCAGACTGTATTCCACTTCCATATTCATGTTATCCCGCGTAAAAAGGACGATAAGGCTTTTACCTACAAAACAATATCTATGACGGACGAAGAATTTATCAATATAAAGAATATAATTACAGAAGGCGATTGATATGAAAAAATGTATAATAAAAAGAATAGTACCGGTGCTTTGTTTTGCAGTTCTTTTCACCTTTACAAAAAATGAGCTGAATAAAAATAATACAAGCGAACAGTTCACACCAGGAAACGAAATCGCTTCCGAGGATTCAATGAGTGATGATTCGGCTGTGGGCTTTACAACCTCTGCTTTCGACAGCAGATATGACCTTGCCTCAGCGAATCTCGACGTAAATTCTCTTGACTTTACAGACGTAACCAGTATAAGTTCCTCTGATGAGTGGGAAAGCTATGTCAATAACTGTATAGCCAACGAATATCATTATATATTTTTCGAGGCTCCTTCGGATATGACATTTAACCTTGACAAGATAATGAAAACAAGTCAGGTTACGGCGATTACAATTTATACTATTTCAGGCGGAGACTCAGGCAGTACTGTAACAGGCTATAACTTTACCTATACATATTCATATGATATTTTAGAGGCTATGAACACCGGCACAACGGGAAGTCTTGATACGAAAATGAAAGCGGCTCTTGAAACAGCGACAAATTTTGTTTCCGGTCTTTCCGGCAGTGACTATGACAAAGAGCTTGCAATTCACAATTATGTATGTTCTAAAATAACTTATTCAAACGACTCTTCAAACGCTGATATTACAAACTGCTACGGCGGTCTTGTTTTGGGAAGAGGAAACTGTCAGGCTTATGCCGATTCATTTGATTTGCTTTGCGGTCTTGCCGGTTTAACAACAGGCAGAATCGGCTGTACGGCAAACGGAGCTGAACACAGCCTTAACTATATTCGTCTTGACGGTCAGTATTACTTTGTAGACTGTACATTTGACGACGGTATCTCCGATTTGGAAAGAGGCTATGGTCTTTTCTACTTCAATCTGCCTTATTCAATAATGAGTCAGGATCACAGCTTTGACTATATCCCCTTTGCACATTCTCAGGCTCTGAACTCATATAATTATTATCTCCATAATAATATATATGCTGATTCTGCCGACAGTTTAGCTCAGGCTTATGCAAGTATTGCCTCTTCAGGCAGCTCATCGGGCGAAATTCTCTTCTATGCCGGAAACGGAGATTCGGCGCTTACAGATATATTTACGGCTAATCACTGCGGATATACCAATATATCAACACAGAAGTTTTCTTTCGGAAACTATCAGATTTTGAAATTTACGCTTTCATAAATATTTTATGAACGCATAACCAAACGGCTGACCAACGTATAACCGCTTTAATCATTAGGCGGTTATCTTTTTTTCACCGTAAAACAGTTGAACTTTATATTGGGTTGTGTTAAAATAAAGTGACATTGGGAGGATTATGAT
>JAJQBF010000036.1 GCA_021203425.1 Clostridiales bacterium
TAGTTACTATGATTACTAAAGTATACCTTAACAGGAAAATTTGGGCGGTCTTACCAAGAAAGAAAATTGTCGTTTGAAATTTTATATTATGCTTGTTAAAGGCTTTTCGCTTTTCTTATAGCCTTCATAAGCCGATAATATGTAGTCTTGCAGCAGCCTATAATCTCCATAGCTTGTTTTTGGGTTATCTCTTGACTCCTGAATCTATCATAAACATCAATATAATCCCGGTAATCGTAAATGGGGCTTCTGCCAAATTTAACACCCTTAGCTTTAGCGGCGGCTATGCCCTCAGTCTGCCGCTGTTTTATGTTTACTCTCTCGTTTTCGGCCACATAAGAAAGCAGCTGTAAAACCAAATCGCTTATAAGCGTCCCCAATAAATCCTTGTTTTTGGTAGTGTCTAAAATAGGCATATCCAAAACTATTATATCGGCGTTCTTGACTTTAGTAATCTTTCGCCACTGTTCGATTATCTCGTTATAATTTCTCCCCAGCCTGTCAATGCTCTTTATAACAATAACATCGCCTTTTCTTACAGACTTAATCATTTTGCGGTATTCAGCTCTGTTAAAATCCTTGCCACTCTGCTTTTCTATAAAAATTCTGTCAAAATCATATCCGCTTTCCCTAAAAGCAATAAGCTGCCTATCCTCGTTCTGCTCTTTCGTACTAATTCTTGCATATCCGTAAATCATTTATATAATTCCTCCTTCCGATAAAATAATCTATCATCTCCCTTCATTTTCAAATATTGTTTAAAATTTCCTCGGTTTTTAACCGAATCGGCTAAAAACCGAGGTGTTAATTTTATGTTGTTAAAAGCTGCATTTTACGAAATTACCAATTTTTTATACAGTCATAAACTGCTCTTATAACCATAACTGCCATATCTGCTATCATAAACAATACTATAAGATTTAATTTCAGACTGCCTTTGATATCTAAAACATCGGCAAAGCATATCAGCAGGCTGAAAAGTATGATTGTAACGGCGGTTTGGGTAAAGTTCCAAAATGTCTTGAAAAAGAGTATTAGGTTTTTTATCAAGTAAAACAGTATACCGCCTATAAATCCGATTACCAACAACAGAAAAATTATTGATGTAATCCAATATAAAGCCCTTGAATCCAAAGCCGTTGCTGTCATAATCTGTTCTCCGCAGGAAAAACACATTTCTAAAACACCGCAGACAAACGATATTATGCCATTTTTTGTGGTTTTTACAAATGTAACTATATCGCATTTTAGCACACTGTTTTTCATTATTGCAATGAACATCATTATCACCGTATATACCGCCAAATATATGCTTTTTCTGCAAAGATTTTTATATTTGCTTGTAATGCTGTTTATTTGACAGTTAACACATTTGTCTTTGTGTATATATTCTGTCTTATATTCAACTCTTGTTTCCACCGGCATAGAAAAAGGCTTTCTATTTTTCAGGTCCCGAATATCTTTTTCTTTTTTCGACAGTTCTGTATTCAGGTCTTTCATTTGTTTTTGAAGCTGTTCCGTTCTCTCCGACAGCCGCTTGTTGGTTTTGTGCAGAGTTTTGTTTTCGCTGTTCAAGCTCATCATCAATTTGTCGGTTTCTGATTGAACGCTCGATTGATTCTCTGAGGGCTGCGGCTGTTCGGGTATAATTTGTTTCAAATTCATTCAATAATACCTCCTTGTCTAAATTTATCTTGAATGTTTCTGCTAACTTTTTATTCCTGACCTTGTGATTTTTGCCGTCGGTGAATGTTATGTATTTGCGGTTGTCCTGCCATACGGTTTTTATATTCTGCCGTTCAAGCAGGAAAATAAATTCGCTCTGTGATGTTGCCTTGTCTTTGGCTGATATTACGGCAGTAACGATATTAAACAGCCAACTGTCATATTCCCCCTGTGCAGCTTTTTCTATAGCTTTGTAAGCCCCAATGTTGCTTGCTGTGATTTCATTGTTTTTGCGGCAGATTTCCTTGCCATGTTCTGCTATGATTCGGTCTGACAGGTCTTTAAACTGCTGTAATTCTCTTTTGGAATAGTTGAACTTTTTTCTATTTTCAAAACTGACAGAATTTACCACTACGTGGGTGTGAATATGATTTCTGTCTGTATGAGTTGCAAAACAAACTTCATATCCTTTGAACTTGTCCCAACCGTTGACAAGCTCCTCGGCTATTATATGGGCTTCTTCGGGAGTTATATTCTCCTCCAACGAAAAACTCTGTATGAAGTGTTTGTATTGTCTGCCGCCTGTTTTACCCCAAGACTTTTTTGTAGCTCGCATATCTCCGAGGATATTATTTTTCCGACAATTGACTGTCCCTATAAACCTTTCCTCGGTTTTGCCGGGTTTTGTTATGTAACGTATGACGTTGCCTATACTTGCTCTTGAATTAACTGCCTTTATTATTGCCATTGTTCCATCACTTTCCCAAGCTGTTCAGAGATAATTTCAAGCTGATTGGTGCAGTCGGCTATTTCTCTGGCATTTACTTTTTTGGCTATTTGGTTGATGTTCCTGCCGATAGCCTTAATCTCGGAGACGATTTCGTGACCGTAGGGCTTAACGATTATAGGCTTTTTTGACAGAGCTTGAAGCAAATATTCTCTCTGCGAAAGCCCTGATTTTTGAATTTTGGATTTAACAAAATTCCACTCTTTTTCATTTAGGCGAATGCCTAACAATTTATTTCTGAAACGATTTGCCAAACGCAAACCTCCTTTCGTTTGGAAAATGCTGATTTAAAGGAAATGAAAAATAATTTTACGGAAAAATACTGCGCTCCACGCATAAAAAAAGCTTGAACTCGAAGAAAAGTTGCTTTTTTTATTGCTTTTCCGCTTGATTTTTCCGCCGCTGGCGCTAAAATTATTTTTCATATTGAATTATTCAGCATTTCCATAGTTGTTTTGCGGGGTTGAAGAAATTTGCCGCCGAGGCTGATTGCGTAGAAATTTTTCCGTCTGCAATCAGCTTTCTTTGCGGCTTTTGTGTGCCGTTAAGGCACAGAAGCGACGGGGTCAAGGGGGTACGCAGTCCCCCTGCAAGCTCTAAGTGGTATTCCACTTAGGGAGCTTGCAAATTCTCACCCACACACCGCAGAGCAGAGATTTCATCACAGTTTGAAGATTGCTTGCATTGCCGAGAAAGCTCTGCTTCGGTGGGTGAGGTGAGAATTTTTACCCCTGCCGCAGCCTTGCCACCGTCGGTAATTATCGGGTGGCAAAACTGTTTTCAGTAAAATAGATATATACGATTTTTACGAAAACAGCTTCAAGGCTCTGTCCCATATTTGCGGCGGCATTTTGGTTTCTTATGTTCCGATTGTTTACCATATACCTTCCACCATAAAAGCCGATTACACATTGCACATTTTCTTTCACTGAAGACTAAGGTCTTCGGCGATAAAGGAACACTTCTGAAGTGAATCTCATTTTCGCCTTATGCGGAAATGAATGAACGAAAGCAAGTGTGACGCGCTGCGGCTCATATCGGAGGGGTGCTTAAGCTCGTCCAGTGTGAGGTTAGTTGTTATTACGAAAGGTTTTTTACTGCGGTAGCGGTTGTCCTACTCAGAATTTTTGCTGACGCAAAAACGCCCTACGGGCGCCCGACATCTTTCGGGTTCCAGATATTGAAGATTTGCTCAACCGCAAACTCGGAATTTCGTTCAACCCCTAAGTCATCTATTATCACGTCAATCTAATTTTGAAATAATTTTGTAATTTACAAAAAAAGTGAAAATATGTCATAATAAAACAGGGTGATTAAATATGAATAGCTTTG
>JAJQBF010000109.1 GCA_021203425.1 Clostridiales bacterium
TTTGTTTAAGATACAGTTTTAATTGCTTTTTAAATAATTGCGGAGGAACGGAACCTGATTGATTCCTTTGAAAAATAAACTTAAATCTTTTTTTTAAAAAATTTATACCGAAAAACAAACTGCTCAGAATATTGATTATACTGGTTATAATATTAATCATAGCCGCCGTTATAATACTCAGACTTCGTAAGTCATCTGCAAACTCACGAATGAGAATGGACCCGACTATGGGGCTTATCGAAACAGTTTCAGCCCAGGATTTAAGCGAAACGGTATCGGCCTCCGGTACGGTTCTCCTTAATGATGAAATAGAGGTTTATGCCGAGGGCGATGTAAACATTGTAAGATCCATTTTAGTTGAAGAAGGCGACACAGTAGAAGTTGGCGACCTTCTTGTGGAATATGATGTTGATGACACAAAAGAATCTCTGGAAAACTCAATAAGAGACACCAAACGAAGTATTGAAAACGCACAGCTGAGCCTCGAAGAGCTTACACTTCCTTCAACAGGAGCAGACCTTGAAAAGCTTGAAAACGCAGTAACATCAGCTGAAATAAGTCTTCAAAATGCAAATGCGGAATACAGCAGCTACACAACAAAGCTGTCACAGCAGCAGACAACCATAAACACGGCTCAGACAGACGTTGACAGAGCACAAAAAAATTATGATGACTGTGTGGCGCTTATGGCTGTAGGCGGCGCCTCTCAGTCGGAAGCCGACGATTATGAATATGCACTTAATACTGCAAAGGGCACTCTTACAAAAGCCCAGGACGACTATAATGACATATTAGATGAACAGGAGACAGCAAGGCTCAGCGTTCTGAGCGCCGAAAACAGCTTAAAAGAGGCTCAGACAGCCTTATATGAGGGGCAAAACCCTCTGTCAAGCGAAAGCTCGCAAATCGCCTATAAACAACAGCAGCTTAACATAGAATCCCTTCAGGACAGTCTTTCAGACTATCAGAAGGACTTAGACGAGCTTGTTTACTATACATATGCAGATGTTTCCGGAACAGTTACCGAAGTTTGTATAGACGAAGGAACCTACACCGAAGAAAACACAATCATACTTTATGTTGCCGATTTTAACGACCTTATAGTAAGCGCAGACATAGAGGAATATGATGCTCCTTCTTTGGCTTTGGGTCAAAAGGTAACAATGACTTCAGACGGACTTGAAGACAAGGTTTATACAGGCACGATTACAAAAATTTCACCAAGCGCAGATGACACAACAACAAATATGGGTACGGAAACAACAGTTCCCATAGAAATTTCCATAGACAACCCCGACGGCATATTAAAGCCGGGCTACAGTCTCGACCTTGAAATAACAGTAAAAGAAACAAGTGATCTCCTTATGGTTTCAACCTCATCGATTTCAAAGGACGAAAGCGGAGAAAGCTATGTTTATAAAATAAACAATGAAAACAAGCTTGAAAAGACAGCTATAACAACAGGGGAATCAAGCGATGTATATATAGAGGTTTTAAGCGGTCTTTCCGAAGGCGACAGAATAGTTTCGAGTATTTTCGACGGTGTGGAAGAAGGCTTAACTCTTGAAGAGCTTATGACCTTAAACAGTGCCCGAACTGAAGAAATAAACGCAGAATCGGCAGACAATGAAAACGGAGGCAGAGAAAATGATAGAAATAACCAATCTAACCAAATGTTACCGTCAGGGGGCTTTGGCGGTGGAGGCCCTCAGGGGGGTGGATCTATGGGTCGGTAAGGGTGAATTTGTATCTATTATGGGTTCTTCCGGCTCGGGAAAATCCACAATGATGAATATTTTAGGCTGTCTTGACAAACCAACCTCGGGAACATATATCCTTGACGGAATAGATATTTCAAAAACCCCCGATAAGATGCTTTCGGAAATAAGAAATAAAAAAATAGGCTTTGTTTTTCAGTCATTTAATCTTCTGCCTAAGCTAACGGCAAGGGAAAATGTTGAGCTGCCTATGCTTTATGCCGGAAAACCGGCGGCGGAAAGACACAAAAGAGCAGACAAGGCTCTTGAAAGAGTGGGTTTAACCGACAGAGCAAAGCATAAACCCAATGGGCTTTCCGGCGGTCAGCGTCAAAGAGTTGCCATAGCCCGGGCTTTGGTAAACTCCCCCTTCCATAATTTTGGCAGACGAACCCACGGGAAATTTGGACTCAAAATCTACCTTTGAAATTATAGACATATTCAAAGACCTTAACAATGACGGCGCAACAATAGTTATGGTAACACATGAACCGGACGTTGCCGCCCACACAAAAAGAATAGTAACCTTCAAAGACGGCTTAACAATAAGCGACGAAAGTGTTGCCGAGTTTAAAGAAAGGGGCGGTGTATAATGCCTATAGGCGAAAACATAAAATCAGCCTTTAAAAATGTTCTTTCAAATAAAATGAGAACCTTTTTGACAATGCTGGGCATAATCATAGGCATAGCCGCCGTTATAGCGATTTTCTCAATAGGAAACGGCTCACAGGCGCAAATTCAGGAGCAGTTTGACAGCTTGGGTGTAGGCAGAATGACTGTCTCCCTAAGGAGCAACTCAAGCAGACAGCTTTATTCAAGCAATGCCTTAACATTAGACGACTATGAGCTGCTGCAGGGAACCGAAGGCATAAAATACATGTCTCCTACATATTCGTCAAGCAGCTGTTATGTTAAACTTCTCGATCCTAAGGAAACAAACACAGCATCTATAACAGGTGTTGATGTGGAATATTATGATATAATGTCCCCTACTCTTCTTTACGGCAGCTATATTACGGAAACGCAGGTTGACGAAAAAAGCAAAGTTGTTGTAATAACAAATACAACAGCGGAAAAGGTTTTCGGCTATTGTTCATCTGCCCTTATAGGTGAAAAAATATCCTTAAAGTCGTGGAAAGGCTCACAAAAATATACGGTAGTGGGAATCGTAAATGACGAAAGCGAATCAGCCTCATCACAATATGCCGATGAATACCCCGAAAGCATAGTTATGCCCATTACTACGGCTCAAAGACTTTTCAACCAGAAATGGCTTACAAACATAACCCTTACAGCCGAAGACCCGGACAACACAGACGAGCTTTCGGAAAGAATTATAGCAATTTTAGACGAATATCACGGAACATCGGAAATATATAACTGCGAAAGCACAACCGCCCAGCTTGAGGCTATGAACGAGGTAACCGGTACGGTAACCCTTCTCATAAGCGGTGTTGCTGCGATTTCCCTCGTTGTAGGCGGTATAGGCGTTATGAACATAATGATGGTAACAGTAACAGAGAGAACAAGAGAAATAGGAATAAGAAAATCAATAGGCGCCAAAAACAAAGATATAATGCTCCAATTTGTGGTTGAGGCCATAATTCTGACATTTATGGGCGGAATTTTGGGAATTATCGTCGGGTGGATAGCCGGTATGATTGCCGGGCATATAATGGGCTCGGCAAGTGTGGTTTCCGCAAGCTCGGTAATACTCGCCGTATCAATCTCCGCCGCCATAGGCATAATCTTCGGAGTTTACCCTGCCAGAAAAGCCGCACTTTTAGACCCCATAGAAGCGCTGAGATATGAATAACCTCCAAAAAATTATACTTACAAAGGGAAACCGCAGATTTAAATGTCGGGTTTCCCTTTAACTCTTTAATAAAAACTCCCATATGTGCCGCATACCACCATAAATGAAACTGTTTGCCCGATAGGTGATTGAGATTACTGCAGTGATGCGTTATAATAAAAATAACGGCAAAGATTGATTATTATTTGG
>JAJQBF010000242.1 GCA_021203425.1 Clostridiales bacterium
CAAATGAGCTTGATTTAAAAGGTGTAATCAGCCCTCACAGCCTGAGAAAAACATTAGGCTATCAGCTCTATGCTGATGGTGCATCGCCTGTTCTTCTTATGAGCATATATAACCATTCTTCCTTTGCAATAACAAAAAGATACCTGAGAATCAGCCAAATCGAAAAAGACGAGGCTTTTTTAAGTCTGTCTTATAACTGATAATTAAAATACTAAAGGAGGAAAAAATAATGAAGTTAAAAAGATTTACAGGCTTATTATTGACATTCGTTATGTCGGCAGCCTGTATAACAACCGGCTTTGCGGAAGACACAGCCGACAGCACAGAAGTTTACGAAACTGTAGAAGAAACTGTTGAAACCGAAGAAGCCGAAGAGACGGTTTATATTGAAGATATTTTGGAAGAAACAGCCGAGGAAATCGGGGCAGAGGCTGTAATTTCAGAGGAAGAACCTGCCGAAGAAGAGGCTGAGGAACCGGAAACTGTTATATCCGAAGACAGCGAGGAAGAAACCGAAGCTGAAACAGAAGCTGTTGAGGAAACCGAAGCCGTAACAGAAACTGAAACCGAAACAACTACAGAAGTAGACCTTGAAACAGAAACAAATGCCGATTTGGCAAGTACAGTAACTTACTCTGTAACCGGCGGTTCTATATACATTAATACATCTACAGGTGAGGTAACAGATTGTGACACATCTGTTACAGAAGCTACAATACCTTCAAGCTATTCAGGTGTTGCGATAAAATCAATAGGCAGCAAGGCATTTCAAAGCTGTACATATTTAACAAGTGTTACAATTCCAAGCTCTGTAACAAGTATGGGAACATCCGCTTTTTCCGGCTGTACAAGTTTAACTACTGTTAAAATAAACGGCAGTCTTGATTCTATATCTGAAGGTACTTTCCGAAACTGTGTAAGACTGGCAAATATAAATATTCCTTCTACAGTAACAAGTATAGGTCAGTATGCTTTTTACGGCTGTACACTTCTGCCGGCAGTTACTCTGCCAAGCGGTTTAACATCAATTAGTAAATATGCTTTTTCTGCTTGTACAAGTCTTACTTCAGTATCAATACCATCTTCTTGTTTAAAAATATATAGTTATGCTTTTTCTGGCTGTACAGGTTTAAAAACACTTACAATAAATGACGGTGTCCGTGAAATAGGAGAATATGCTTTTGAAAGCTGTAAAAGTCTTACAAGTGTTACTATACCCGATAGCATGAATACTCTTGGTATGAGAGCCTTCTATAATTGTACATCACTGAAAACAGTTACTATATTAAGTCTTGTTGTTACAATGTATAAATATAGTTATCAATTATCTAGCGGTGGTTCTTATATGGGCACATTCCGAGGTTGTTCAGCTTTGACAACAGTTTACTGTTATACAGGCTCTACTGCAGCAAGTTCAACTTATTATCCAAGTAGCACAACTATATCAACAATGACTGTTCCCATTTACCCACCCACTTTCACAGTTGTGGGAACCTACGGCGGCAGAAACGTAACCTTTACCTCCAAAACCTCCGGAGCTAAGATTTACTACTCTTCCACAACCTCAAATCTGACCACAAGCGACAAGTGCATTTCAAACGGCGACACTGTTCTTTTTGAAGACTTCTACGGAACTATATACGCAAAGGCTTACTACAACGGAAAGTGGACCAATGTGGCAAGGCTTATTTTGAAGATTCCCACAGTAAGCACCCCCACAATAACATCAAGCGGAAACACAGTAACAATTAAGTGTTCAACCCCCGACAGCTACATCTACTACACCACAAACGGCACAACCCCCACTATGTCAAACGGAACGGCTTTAGGCTCAAACAGCGGCTCTTTCAGTATAAGCTCTACAAAGACAATTAAAGCCATAGCCGTTAGGAGCTGCTATACAAACAGTTCTGTTGCCTCGAAGACTGTTTCAGTGGCTAAGGTTACGGTTAATCCCCCGTCATTCTCCGTAGCAGGTGTTTTCGGCGGCAGAAACGTAACCTTCTCCAGTACAACAAGCGGAGCAAAAATATACTACTCAACAACCACCTCAAACCTTACCACCTCCGACAAGAGTGTTTCAAACGGCGGAACAGTGCTTTTTGAAGACTTCTACAGAACGGTTTACGCAAAGGCTTATTATAACGGAGTTTGGAGCAATGTATCAAGGCTTATTTTGAAGATTCCCACAATAAATACCCCTACGATTACATACTCCGGAACTAAGGCGACAATAAGAACCACAACCCCCAACTGTCACATTTACTATACAACGGACGGCACAACCCCCTCAATGACAAACGGCAAACGACTTTCGACAAATTCCTACGGACAAATAACCGCCTCAAGCGGAACAACCATCAAAGCTATAGCCGTTAGGAGCTGTTTCACAAACAGCGCCGTTGCGTCCTACAAAGTTTCATAAACCACAATAAAATACCCTTGAAGTGTCAGACTTAAAAAGCCTGTCCTTCAAGGGCTTTTTTTAATATTTTTCTTATTCTTGTAACTGCATTTTCCCGACAGAGGGTTTGATTTGTAAAAGAACCTCTTCTGTCATAACAGCCGCCAGTTCTTTCGGAATATGTATTTCATTAAAATTAATGTTTTTTGATTTATAGGTACATTTATTATAAAGCCTGTCTTTTATGTTTTTTGTTAAAATGGCTATTATTGGACTGTGAGGAAAAACCTCATTTCTCACGTCTGATTTTAATATTCCTACCGGGTAGCAGTAATTAAGGTCTTTTTTAAATCTCCTTAATGTCATAGTATATGTAACATTTCCCAGACCCATATCAGCCTCAATTTTTATACCCTGATTTCCGAAATCTCCTATAACCTTTGCGTTTTTATGTATCGCAACAGCATCAAAGATAGTGTCAAGTTTGTACGCAGTGTATTTTTTGTTTTTTACAATAAAATCATTCGCCTTAGTTTTACCTGCAACAGCTCTTTGAAAAAAATCATCCGGTGTGATTTTAGTCTTTATTCCTAAAAAATGTGAAAAATTAGAGGTTTTAAAATCAACTTTGTAATATGTTATTTTTTTACCATACTTGGCAATAAACAATATTGACTTGTTAAGAAGATTTTCTTTGTATTCCCTTGCCGACTTAATTATAACGGCACTTATTTCTTCATTATTGTAGTATTTTTTTGGTGTTCCATTTGAAAGCTCCTTTGTAAACTAAAAGGAGCTAAATATCCGCAAATAAATAGCTCCCAGTAGGTTCTGTCTGATTTTTTTGTTGTCCGTCAACTACGCAAGCCATTGTATTCTTGCACTGATAGCGAGTTTTTTTGTTGCTCGTCAACTGCACAGACCATTGTATTCCTGCTCTAATTTCGGATTAATTCGTAGGAGTCAGACCTCCCGATGAGTCCCCCACTGCGTGGCTTTTCCCATCTGTTAATTATATTATACCGAAAAAATAATTTTATGTCAATAAAAAATAAAAATTAATTTTTATTAAGGCAAGCGAATGGCTCAAGTCATTTCCGTATTTATCGTATATCATATAAAATCTCCCTGATTTACATAAAACTAAAGGGGCTGATATACTCGTAAGCATAAAAGCCCCTGTAGGTTCTGTTTGGTTTTTTTTGTTGTCCGCCAACGGTTGTAAGCCCTTCGTGTCTTACTTTCAGTTCGGAAATTTTTTTGTTGTCCGCCAACGGTTGTAAGCCCTTCGTGTCTTACTTTCAATTCGGATTAATTCGCAGGAGCCAAACCTCCCGATGGATCCCCCACTGC
>JAJQBF010000113.1 GCA_021203425.1 Clostridiales bacterium
TATATGAAGAAAAAAATTCTGTGGCAAATACGCCTCAAAAAGAGCTTTACGATGTAATTTTGGAATATATCAACAACAATCTAACCGAACCTCTGACCCTTGATAAAATAGCGGAGCATTTTTTCGTAAGCAAATATTATGTTTCCCATATTTTTAAGGATAACTTAGGCATATCTCTTCATCAATATGTAATAAAAAAAAGGCTTAATGCCTGTCAAAGTGCAATAGCTACAGGGGAGCCTATAACCTCGGTAGCTGAAAATTTCGGCTTTCCCGATTACACCGGCTTTTACAGAGCCTTTAAAAAAGAATACGGGATTTCACCGAAGGAATATCGAGAACAGGTTCTCTTGAAATAAAAAAGCTGTAAATATAACAACCGGACAGCTCCCCTCGAAAGGGGAGCCTTTTAAAATTGCTATCTTTTTCTGAAAGGAAGGAGTATAACCAAACCGGCAATTCCGCAGAGAACAATCGTTCCTCCCGGGGCAATATCCCAAAAGCAGGATATAAAAAGTCCAATAAGGGTAAAAATTACGGCAAAAATCACCGAAAGAATTATATTTTGTCTGTAGCTTTTTGAAATAAGCAGGGCGCAGGCAACAGGCAGAACCATAAGTGAAGATATTACCAAGGCGCCTACGGTTCTTGCGGAAACACTGACAACAACAGCCGTCATAAGTGTAAACAAAAAGTTAATTGTTTTTACCTTAACCCCCGAAAGAGCCGCCCCTTCTTCGTCAAAAGCTATATAAAAAAGTTCTCTGTAAAGAACAAGAGTTATCACAATAACCACAGCGGAAAGAACCATAACAACAGCCGTTTCCACAGGGCTTATGGCAACAATTGAGCCGAAGAGAAAGCTGTTAAAGCTGTTTGCATTTTTAACGAGGCTTGAAAAAACAGCCGCAAGCCCCACCCCCACAGACAGAACAATAGCTGTCGAAAGTTCAGAATATCTCGGGAAAAACCGTCTGAAATATTCTATCGCCAAAGCAGCAAGGCAGGAAAACAAAATCGCCGAGCCTATAGGGTTTACCGAGGCAAACAGCCCTATTGCCACTCCGGCAAGGCTTGCGTGTGAAAGGGCATCGCCCACTGTGGAAAGCCTTTTAAGTACGATAATGTTGCCTATAAGAGGTGTCATAACGGATATAAAAAGCCCCACTGCAAAAGCTCTCTGTATAAAGCCGTAAGTAAATATTTCCATATTATGCTTCCCCCTTGTGATGATGATAGTGTGCGGAGTAATTTTGTTTCAAGAAGTCTTCTGTTTTGTATATTCGGCAGGGTTCGTTTTCCGAAAGCAAAAGCACCTTGTTTGAGTGGTGAATAACAGAGCTTAAATCGTGAGTAACCATAATTATTGTATAACCGGACAAATTAAGTCCGCCCAAAAGACAACATATTGAATCAACGGCATTTACGTCGATGCCTACCGTCGGTTCGTCCAAAAAGATTATTTTGGGGTCTGAAACAATTGCCTTTGCTATAAAAACTCTCTGCTGCTGACCGCCTGAAAGCATACCTATAAGCCTGTCCTTATATTCATACATACCTACTTTTTTTAGGGCTTTTTCGACTTTAGCCCTGTCTTCTTTAGCCGAGAACTTCATAAACCCTCTGAAGGAGTAAAGCCCTGTTCTTACTACTTCGTAAACCGTAGCGGGAAAATCCTGATTAAAGCCTGTGGCCTTTTGTGAAACATAGGCTATATCGCTGTAATTTTTAAAACGTCTCGAGGGTATTCCGTCAATAAAAATTTTGCCCTTTTGCAGTTTCAGAAGATTCAAAATCAATTTCAAAAGCGTACTTTTTCCCGTACCGTTGCTGCCTAAAATACAGAGAAAATCCCCTTCTTCAACCTGAAATGAAACGTCCTTTAATATATTTTTATCGGGATAGTCAAAACTGACGTTTTTAACCTCCAATATCATAAAATCACCCTAACCCTTCAATAAAGCTGTCCAAATTGTTATACATAACGTCAAAATAGTTAAGTCCTGCCTTTTCCTGCTCCGCCGTAAGCCCATCATAAGCCGTTATGGGGTAAAGCCTTATGCCCAAGTCTTCCGAAATAGCCGCTGCCGTCCGTGAGCCTGTCAGGCTTTCATAAAATATACAGTCAATATTATTTTCTCTTATAAAATCATAAATTTCTCTGACCCTTCTCGGAGACGGATCTGAATTTCCGCTCATACCCTCAACCGCACTCTGATTAAGACCGTAAGCATCACAAATATAGCCGTAAGCCCCGTGTGAGACAATTATATTCCTGTTTTCGACACCGGCAAGCCCTTCTTTATATGCCTTGTCAAGCTCAATTATTTTTTCTTCGAATATACGCAAATTTTCTCTGTAATATTCCTCGTTTTTGCTGTCGCAAAGGCAAAAAGCCTCACATATGTTTTCCGCCTCTTTTAAAGCATTGTAAGGGTTCAGCCAGACGTGAGGGTCGGCATCGGACACATCGTGATGGTATTCCTCTTCTTCCTCTTCGTCTTCGTGGTGGTGATCGTCTTCATAGCCATATAAAATTTCACAGCCCTCCGATGCCTCCACATAAACTAGATTTCCGCTTACGGAGTTTTTTACCTTGTCCACAAAATCTTCCATTCCCAAGCCGTTATATATAAATACATCTGCTTTTTCAAGGGAAACCATAGCCCCGACGGACGGCTCCCAGTCGTGGGGTTCTGCTCCGTTAGGCACAAGATTCTTTATTTCCACCCTGTCGCCGCCGATTTCCGACGCAAAATCATACATAGCATAAAAAGATGTACAGACATTAAGCTTACCGGAATCCTCCGAACCTGCACCGCAGCCGGAAAGCACCAAAACCGCCGCAAAAAAAATAAAAATAATATTTTTCCTCATAAAATTCGCTCCCGATTAATCGTATTATATCAATTATATCACATATCCATAATATGTAAACAAAAAAAATATAATTAACTCAACTTTCCCATATGCAAAGAATGTTGAAATGCTCAGTTTGTTTGAAAGCAAAAAGTACCCGTTTTCCAGGGTACTTTCCGTAAGATTTTTCAGCTTAGTATCAATCGGGCAATGTTTATCATTTTTTCGCCGGTATTCATACTTTTTGTCTGCATATAGCGGTGAGCCTGTTCCTCAGTCATGTGATATTTGTGTATAAGAACACCCTTTGCCTGTTGAATTATCATTTCCTCGTTTTCCGTTCTGAACTGGTTATGTATAAGCGCTCTGTGATTATTCAAATTCAAAAGCATACTTACGGAACAGATAAGGTCTGTTCTGTTTAAGGGAATTGTCAGCTTGAAAACACGATTGTTTGGCAGGTCATCAAGAGTATCCATTGTGCCCACTGCAACAATATGAAAATAATCAGGTATGTAATCAATAACATCGAGAAGTACGGTGTCTTTAAACCGTGTTCCGCAGACTATAACTCCTTCGTCAAATTGATTCAGCCTTGCTAAAAGAGAAGAACCTGTGTGACAGACAACACCGGGAAAAAGCCCTCCTGTTTTTAACATTGCCGCAACCTTGCTTGCCACCTTTTCACTGCCGAAAGCAACAAAAATGTTATTGTTTAATATCATATATTTAACTCCTCATTCTTTAATCATGTATGCCGAATATACAAAAAAGTTACAGTTCAGCCAAAATAACTCACAAAGCATCTGTCGGAATCGGAAGAAATCCGACGACCGAAGGTCGCTTTTGCCAAAGGCAAAAGTTCTGACTGACG
>JAJQBF010000002.1 GCA_021203425.1 Clostridiales bacterium
CGTCAGTCAGAACTTTTGCCTTTGGCAAAAGCGACCTTCGGTCGTCGGATTTCTTTCCGATTCCAGCAGGCGCTTTGCGAGTGATTTGGCTGAACTGTAACAATTTTTTGAATTATCTCCCAAATCATTTTGATAAAAGTGTATTGACAAAGTATGCTGAGGTGATTTACAATATAGCTGTAAAAACCGCAGTGTTTTTACAAGATACAGGCAAATAACCGATATTAAGAAAGTGTCGTTTTTTTAATCGGCGGTTTCTTAAATAAGACAGGAGGTAATATATATGCAGGCAACAGCACAGCAAATTGACAATCTTGTAGGACTTCTTGACGGATATGCCGAAAAAGGCGGTCACCACTTAAACGTAAATGTATTTTCAAGGGAAACTCTTCTTGACGCACAGGCTCACCCTGAAAAATATCCCCAGCTTACAATAAGGGTTTCGGGCTATGCCGTAAATTTCAATAAGCTGACGAAGGTTCAGCAGGACGAGGTTATTTCAAGAACATTCCATGAAAAATTCTAAGGGACGTATTCACTCAACCGAAAGTTTCGGAACCGTAGACGGCACCGGCATAAGATTTGTGGTGTTTTTTCAGGGCTGCCCTATGAGGTGTAAATTTTGTCATAACCCCGACACATGGAACCCCGAGGGCGGAGAGGAAAAAACTGCTGACGAACTTCTGGCGGAGTATGACCGAAACAAGGAATTTTATAAAAAAGGCGGTATAACGGCAACAGGGGGCGAGCCTCTTACGCAGCTTGACTTTTTGACAGAGCTTTTCGAAAAAGCCAAGCAGAAAGGCATACACACCTGTCTCGACACCTCGGGGGCTTGTTTACACTGAGACAAAAAAGACCGAATATAAAAGGCTTTTTGAAGTAACCGACCTTGTGCTTTTAGACATAAAACACAGCAGTGAAACCGAGCATATAAACCTTACGGGAATGAGCGGAAAAAACAACCTTAATTTTCTAGCGGCTCTTGAAGAAAACAATGTTCCCTTTATATTAAGGCACGTTATAGTACCGGGGATAACCTTTAATAAAAAAATCTTTATAATTTAGGCAGACTTGTGGGCTGCCGTAAAAATCTGAAGGGTATAGACGTTCTTCCCTATCACGACATGGGTATTAAAAAATATGAAAGTGTGGGGCTTGAATATCCTCTTAAGGGGGTTAAAACCCTTACAAAAGCCGATGCCGAAGGGGCGAGGGCTGTTATACTTTCGGGAATAAAAGCGGCGAGAGCTGAAAACGGTTTTACAGAATAATAAACAGCGGCTTGACGGATTTATATTTCCGTTAAACCGCTGTTTTCTATTTTTAAGTTCATAACCGACAGTGTTTGTCAATGGCTGTATTCAGCAGGCTGAAAACTTGCTTTGTCGGTTAAACACCTTTATAAGTATTGTCTTCAATAACATATTTAAGGTCGATTGGTGTCACCTTATGTTTAATAAGCATACCGTAAAGTTTAACGGCGCTTGAAAGCTCGCTGCCGGCTTTTTCTTCGGCTCTGCCTGTAAGAACACCCTCGTCATACATCTCCGCAATAAATCCGTAGACCGGTTTGTCCTCTTCTTCGGCTTGTATAAAGATATATTTTATATCAAGGCCGCTGAAATCAATATGTACGGTTTCTTCACATAATTTTGTCATTTTATGTTTCTCCTTTGCAAAATAAATTTTTTAAACTTTCTTCCTTTCCCCTATACCCTTAATTTCGTATTTCATTATATCACAATTTGAATAAAAATGTTTATACAATCGGTTAAAAAATAATGTTTACTTTCGACAGAGAGACACACAGACAGTACTGTCTTATTAACAAAATGTATATATTTTGTACATATTAGGCAGACAAAAACGAAAATATTTTCGAAAAACTCCGTCAATGTTAAAGATTGAGGCTAATTATCAAATATATCTTGAAAACCTCTTTCCTTAGTGATAAAATATATTTGTAATAAGAAAATAACGCAGGAGGAAAGACTGATGAAATATGTAATTGTTTTGGGTGACGGAATGGCAGACTGGGATATTGAGGCATTAGGCGGAAAAACCCCTCTTGAATATGCATCTACGCCCGAGATGGACAGAATGGCAAAGCTTTCGGAAATCGGTATGGTCAAGACAGTGCCGGAGGGAATGAAACCCGGCTCAGACACGGCTAATCTTGCCGTTATGGGATATTTCCCGAGAAAATATTACAGCGGACGCTCACCCCTTGAGGCTCTTTCAATAGGGGTAGATATGAAATCTACAGATATAGCTATAAGAACAAATATAGTTACCCTTTCCGAAGAGGACGTTCCCTTTGAAGAAAGAACAATAATTGACCACAGCTCAAGTGAAATTTCAACTGAAGATGCGGCGGTTCTCCTTGACGCCGTAAGAGAACAGCTTGAAACAGATGAATTTAAATTTTATGTAGGCACAAGCTACCGTCATCTTCTTATTTGGGATAAGGGCACGGTTATAGAGCTGGCTCAGCCCCATGACCATTTGACGGAGGTTATAGGAAAATATATCCCTGAAGATAAGCGTTTCAGGGATATGATGGAAAAAAGTTTTGAAATTTTAAATAATCACCCTATAAATGTTGAAAGGGCGAAGAAGGGTTTAAATAAGGCAAACTGTCTTTGGTTTTGGGGCGCAGGAACAAGACCCGCTCTTGACCTTTTCGAAGACAAAACAGGAAAGAAGGGCGCTATGATTTCAGCTGTTGACCTTCTTAAGGGTATTGCCGTAGGCGCCGGAATGAAGGTTATAGAGGTTCCCGGAGCTGACGGTTCATTACATACCAATTATGAGGGCAAGGCTCTTGCTGCCTGCAAGGCACTGAAAGACGGCTGTGACTTCGTATATATTCACGTTGAAGCGCCTGACGAAATGGGTCATCAAGGCAGTATAGAACGAAAAATAAAGGCTATTGAAAATCTCGACCAAAGAGTAATAAAGCTTGTAAACGAAGAGCTTACAAAAGAAGGGGTTGAATACAGAATGGCTGTTTTGCCGGATCACCCCACACCCATAAAGTGCAGAACACACACAAGCGAAGCCGTACCTTATATGCTTTATGACAGTACAAAGCCCCTTTCGAAGACATGGAAGTATAACGAAAGAGAGGCAAGGGAAAGCGGAAACTATATTTCGGAAGGATATAAATTTATAAATAAGCTTTTTGAAGAATAATAAGAAACAGAGCCGTTATTAGTTTAAAACGAAGGCGGCTCTGTTTAATGTGTTATCGGTAAAAGGGATATTCTCCCTCTTTTTCCTCCCATTTATTTTTAAATTCAATAAATTTATCTATGAAATACTTCCGTGTTTTGTCTTCCTTGAGATAAGCTGCAAGCTATTCATTTGTGCCTTCTTTGTCGAAAACTGACATTGAATATTTTGAGTTCGGTCTCAAAACCGCTATGCAAATCTGTCTTTTGTTTTCATTTTTTAAATAGCTTTGTATTCTCAAACAGGCCAAATATTTGCTCCCGGGTATTTCGAAATAATTTGTATTGGGTTGTATCCTGCCTTTCTCGGGAACTGTTCCGTCAGAAAGCCGCTGCATATGATTTTCTGCGGTTAAGTCTGTCAGTTTTTTCATTTTTTCGAAATCGGACATAAGCTCCCCTTTATTTTTCGATAAATTATTTTGCTCCATATGTATTCTCCTTTCGAAATGATGTGTTTTTTCAGCTGTAATAATATTATAACATATACT
>JAJQBF010000032.1 GCA_021203425.1 Clostridiales bacterium
CTACACAGAGTATTGCACAAAAAGATTTGATAAAATGAAACATTTATTCTGTAAATCACTTAATATAGAATATGAAGATATTTTGGATGAGGAACCCAATATAATACAAGGAGATATGGTTTTGTCCGACGAACAACTGCAAAATCCGAAAACAAAATTAGTGGATAAATGTATAATTCGATTTGCGAAAGAAAAGAATATGAGACTGATTAAAATCGGGCGAAGTACATATGTTTCGGAGAATGGTCAAATGGGTTATATTTTTACAACATCTAAGGCATATAAGCAAGGCAATCGTGAAAAATATTGGTTTGCCTATAGGAAAAAGACATTGGAAAAGTTAGACAATTGTAGAGAAAAATATGTTGTTTACGGATGCAATGATGAGAATACATTGATCTGTTTGCCGGTAGAAAAAATTGAAAAATCTGTTGATAGACTGAATTCATCAATGAATGAAGATGGAAGTATATCACATTGGCATATGGTTTTCTTTAAGGACAGCAATGGTCAGTTTACGTGGATGGTTTCCAAGCCATTTATTGAAGAAATTAATATTAATGAATATATGCTTTGATATAAAAATACAGTGTTTTCATAAATAGTATTGTTGGCGGCAGGTTTCCGATAATTTCGGCTATGCTGACGAAAACCCAACACTTGAAAAGCTGGCAATGCGTATGTTTGTTACATATTTTGACAGAGCCGTTGAGACTGAAATTCCTTCGGCTTGGAGACCCTTTTTAAGCTTTAAGTCGGGAAATATAACCGCATTTTTGGATAATCTTATGAACGGCTCACTTTACGGCGAGAATTTTGACCTGCTTTCGGAGCAGATTTATTATAGCTTAAAGGGCGAGGAGGAGCTTTCAAAGCTGCCTCTTGAAGCCCTTGTTTCCTGTGGGATTTTTGCCGGAATTGACAGCCTGCTTATAAAGTGGGCGGCGGAGCGGCTTGAGCTTGAAGACATAGGGGCGAAGCTGGGAGAGGTTAATATTCCTCAGCTTGTGAAAATACGAAGCCGTCAGCATTTCGGCAAACAGCGCCGGGTGGAGTATTTTGCTATTGAAAATGCCTGGCATATTATAGTTGCGTCCTGCGCAAAATATCTTCCCTATGACAGAATTGACAAAATGGCGGAGGCTTACACAGATTCGCTGTGTCTTACTGACCGATGGTATCGCTATTTTTATTATTATTTAGACAAATTGGAGGACTGCGAGGGCTTTGACAAGCTTAAGCAGCTGATTGAAAATATATATGCCAATGAGTTTTTGGCGAAGGTCTGCATAAACTGGTCACAGCTTTTAGCCGAACAAGGTGACAGCCTTGAAATTGAAAAACAGGTGGATTTTTATGCACGAAATGTTGAGTTTGCAAAGGATCAGACTATTGTTATTATTTCCGATGCTTTGCGCTATGAGGTGGGGCTTGAGCTGTTTGAAAAGCTTCAAGAGGACGAAAAATGTACTGCCGAGATAAGCGCTGCGGCAGGGGTTCTGCCTTCTGTTACGGAGTACGGTATGGCGGCTTTGCTGCCCCACAGGAAGATTGAGCTTGAGACCAACTATTCCATAACGGCTGACGGACAGAGGACTGACAAAACAGAGCAGAGAGAGGCTGTTTTGCAAAAATATAAAAAGGCGAGCCGCTGCGTGCAGTATGATGACATAAAGGGTATGAATATAACGGAGCTTAGAAAGATTTTCACACGTCAGGACGTTGTTTATATTTATCATAATCAGATTGACGCAAGAGGGGATAAGCGGAGTACGGAAAACGAGGTTTTTAACGCTTGTGAAGAGGCTGTTAAAGAAATCATCACACTTATCCGCCGCTTGAACACAAACGCAAACCGGTCCCATTTTATTGTGACGGCTGACCACGGCTTTTTATACAGAAGAAACAAGCTTAAGGAAGGGGATAAAATTCCGAATGCTGCCGGTGATGGCATTTGCGCAAGGCGGTATATGCTGACCGGAAATGAGATTTCGGAGAAAAGTGTTGTTTCTTTTGAACTTGGGCAGATGATGAAAAACGGGGACAGGCGTGTTGTTTCCTGCCCTGTTGGGGCTGATGTTTTTAAGGCAAATGACCCCGGGCTTAATTATGTTCACGGGGGCTGTTCGCCCCAGGAAATGCTGATTCCTCTTATTAAGGTTAAGACACAGAGAAACCGCAGAGAAGCCACAACGGCAAAAATTACTTTGATTAGCCTGTCAACCAAAATTACAAATTTGATAACATCACTTGATTTTCTCCAGTCGGAAGCGGTAAGCGATGTGGTGAAGGAAGCCACTTACAGGGTTTATTTTGTTGCCGAAAACGGAGACGTGATTTCAAACGAGAATTTATATAAGGCGGACAACAGAGAAAAGGAAAGCCCTAAACGTATATTTAAGTTGCGTTTTTTGTTTAAGAATAAAAAATATGACAAGACACAAAAATATTATTTGGTGGCATATGATGAAAAGACAAATTTGGAAGTATTAAGGCGTGAATTTACGGTTGATATAGCCTTTGCGGATGATTTCGGATTCGGGCTTTAAGATTTAAGCGGAGGGTAATTATATGGATGAATATTCGGAAAAAGATGACAGCCGGGCAGCGGTAAAACAAAAGCTGAGACAGTATTTTGACGGACGAATTGTTCAGAAATAATTCCTTACGGAATTATCCGCCTTACGGCGTCCCGACATCTTTCGGGTTCCTCAGAAAGGACTTGACAAAGCGGATTAAAGAAGGGGCGAATGTGCCTGTTTATGTGTTGGAATTTTTTGCTTGGGCAGTATTGCAGCTCGGACGATGAGGAAATTGTTAAAGCAGGGGTGAACAACGTTAAGAGGATTTTAGCCGATAATTTTGTTCGTCCCGACGAAGCACAGAAGGTTTTGTCTGTTCTTCGTGAAAGAGGCAGCTATACCGTTATTGACAAGATTACTGTGCATTTGAATATAAAAGAGGATCGCTATGAAGCGGAGTTTTCTAATTTGGGGCACAAGGAATCGATGACTAATTCGTTCTTCGCATCTTCACCACTGCTTTTTCCGATTGCTGCGTCACTCGCTTTTGACATAGGCTCCGGCTATGCCTGCAAGCGACTTCCTTGCCCTCGAAAATATCAGCGGCAAATCTGTTTCGGCGAAATAGTCATCGCTCCCTTAGAATATTCCCATTCACCCGGATTATCCCTCTAAATTTGACAGACTTTTATGCGGCGGTATATGGTGTATTTTGCAGCTGGATTATGAGTTTATAGAAGAGGACAAAAAGAATACTTCGCCTATTCGTATTCGCAAGCTGACGCCTATACAAATGCCTCATATTGATATGGACGAGGTTAAAAACGGCAGGAAGGCATTTACAAAGGACGAATGGATTGACGTGCTGCTTAGGTCAACGGGAATGGAGCCTGAAAAGCTTGATTACAGGGTGAAGTGGCTGCTGCTTGCACGTATGCCGCCGCTTGTGGAGAATAATTTAAATCTCTGTGAGTTAGACCCCAGAAGCACAGGTAAATCTCACATTTATAAGGAAATTTCTCCTAACAGTATTCTTGTTTCAGGTGGTCAGACCACTGTTGCTAATCTGTTTTACAATATGGCAAGCATGGAAAATGCTGAATAATTCAAGATGAAAAATAATTTTAGCTAAACTGCAAAAAATCCACAATATTGAATTTAAGATGATTTTTTGCAGTTCGGGCGGAAAAATCAAGCGGA
>JAJQBF010000144.1 GCA_021203425.1 Clostridiales bacterium
GATTTTCTCATAGCTATATTATACCATAATCTGAGCCATTTGTCCACACCCAAATTTTTTTTTAAATTTTGATGAAGTTACGATGATTATAACAAATTTCTTATACTTTAAGAGTTTCTTTTATTTCCGCCATATCTTTATCTGTTTCCGCTGTCTTTTGTTTTAAAAAGACCGGCAAGCTCAGCCATAAACGAATCTATGTCTTTAAACTGTTTGTAAACAGAGGCAAATCTTACATATGCCACTTCATCAACGTCCTTTAGCTTGTCCATAACCATTTTGCCTATATCCTTGCTATATACTTCTTTGCCAATCTTATTATAAACTGCATTTTCTATTTCTCTGACCATATTTTCCATTTGTTCCATAGAAACAGGTCTCTTGTTACATGAGCGCTGTATACCGCTTAAAATTTTGTTTCTGTCAAAGGTTTCTCTTGTGTTATCGTTTTTTATTACCACAACGGGAATTATATCCACTCTTTCATATGTTGTAAATTTTTCGCCGCATTTTTCACACTGGCGCCTGCGTCTTATAGCGGTTGAGTCGTCCATAGTTCTGGTATCCAAAACCTTAGAATCCTTACCTCCGCAAAAGGGACATCTCATTTCAAACACCTCTCTTTATTTATTCTTGTTATTTTATCTTTTCGTTATCCTCCAAACCACATTCTCCCAGAATAACCTCCCAAAGCTCATCTCTGCCCTGTTTTGTTACGGAAGAAAAGGGAATAACAATTTTTCCCTGTTTAATGCCCAAAGATGCTTTAAGCTGTTTTAAATAAGAAGGCAGCTTGTTTCGGCTTATTTTATCGCATTTTGTAGCGGCAATAATTATTTTATGACCGTAATGACGAAGATATTCGAGCATCATAATATCATTTTTGCCTGCCTCATGTCTTACGTCCACCAAAAGAATAATTGCTTTAAGCTGTTCCCTGTCAAGAAGATATTCGTCCATCATAGGTCCCCATTTTGCGGTTTCCGCCTTTGACGCTTTAGCATAGCCGTAGCCGGGCAGATCCACAAAATAAAGGCTTTTTTCTATTATAAAAAAATTTATTGTTCTTGTTTTTCCGGGGCTGCCGCTTGTTCTCGCCAAAGCTTTTCTCTGAGCCATTGTGTTTATAAGGCTTGACTTTCCTACATTTGATTTTCCGGCAAAAGCCACCTCAGGCAAACCGTTCGTGGGGTATTGTGATTTTTTTACCGCTGTTTTGTCTATTTCCGCATTATTAACTCTCATAGTTTTTAACTCCTTGCCCTTTGTTCCGGGCTTTCGTGAATTACGGGGGCAATAAGGGGCTGTTTCAAAATATTTACAGAGTTTTCTTCATTATTATTATGTTTAACATTGAGGGCTGTTTTTAAAACCTCTTCAACATGATTTGCAAGAACAAACTCCATATCCTTTTTTGCGTACTCAGGCAGTTCTTCTAAATCGGAAGAATTATCCATAGGCAGAATAACCGTCCTTACTCCTGCTGCCTTTGCCGCAAGAACCTTTTCTTTAAGACCGCCTATAGGCAGAACATTTCCCCTTATGGTAACCTCTCCCGTCATAGCAACAGTATGTTTAACGCTTATGCCTGCCAAAGCGGAAACCATAGCCGTTGTCATAGTTACTCCGGCTGAAGGACCGTCTTTGGGAACAGCCCCCTCGGGTATGTGTATATGAATATTCGTTTTGTCAAATTCTCTGTAAATACCCAGCTTTTCGGCGTTTGCCCTTATAAAGCTGTATGCCGCATAAGCCGACTCTTCCATAACCTTGCCTACGTTTCCAGTCATTTTAAGCTGACCGTTTCCCCTGTAAATATTTACTTCTATCTGCAGCGTTGTTCCGCCCAGCTGAGTCCATGCAAGCCCTGTTACTTCGCCTATTCTATCCTCTGTTTCTATATGCTCCGGGTGAAATTTTCTCGCCCCCAAATAGTGATAAAGCTTATCGTGGGTTATTATAATCTGCTCTGTTTCCCCTGTCATAATTTTTTTAAGGGCTTTACGGCAGATTTTGCCTATAAGCCTTTCAAGATTTCTTACTCCTGCCTCTCTTGTATAGCCTGTTATAATTTCCTTTAAGGCTGATTCTCTGAATCTGAGTTGTTTTTTTTCTAAACCGTGGAATTCAAGCTGTTTTTTAACAAGATATTTTTCGGCTATTTTCAGCTTTTCCTCCGCTGTATAGCTTGAAAGATTTATAATTTCCATTCTGTCACGAAGGGCAGGAGGTATTGTGTCGGCGGTGTTTGCCGTACAGATAAAGAAAACCTTGGAAATATCATAGGGAATTTCAAGATAGTTATCTCTGAAAGCGAAATTTTGTTCGCCGTCTAAAATTTCTAAAAGCGCCGATGCCAGGTCGCCTTTATAGTCTTTTCCTACCTTGTCTATTTCGTCCATAAGTATAAGCGGATTTGAAGTTCCGGCTGTTTTTATAGACTCAATAATTCTTCCGGGCATAGCCCCCACATATGTTTTTCTGTGACCTCTCAGTTCCGCCTCATCGTGAAGACCGCCCAAAGACATTCTTACATATTTTCTGCCTAAAGCGTTTGCAACTGACTTTGCAATTGAAGTTTTACCCACACCGGGAGGACCTACAAGACACATAACAGGGGCATCGGGGTTATCTTTATTCAGCTTAAGGGCAAGAAACTCAACAATCCTCTCTTTAACCTCTTCAAGACCGTAGTGATCTCTTTCGAGAATGTTTTCCGCCCTCTTCAGGTTTTTGTTGTCTTTTGTACATTTTCCCCAGGGCAGTGAAAGTATAAGTTCAATATACCCTCTTATAACAGTGCCCTCCGGCGCCATAGACGGAACTTTTTTAAGCCTTTCCGCCTCTTTGTTAACCCTTTCTAAAGCCTCTTCGGGCAAGTCCAGCTCTTCGGTTCTCTTTTTATAATCGGCTATTTCTCCGGCAAGACCGTCCTTTTCCATAAGCTCATCTGAAATAACCTTAAGCTGTTCTCTGAGGATATTTTCCTTTTGCATCTCCTCAAGGTTTTTTCTGACCTTTTCGTCAATTTCTTTTTTAACCTTCAAAACAGATGTTTCCGTTCTGAAAAGCTTTAAAAGCTCAAAGGCTCTTGCCTTAAGGGGTATCGTTTCGAGAATTTTCTGTTTGTCCGAAACCTTAAAATCTATTCTTGCCCCCATAACATTTATAATAAGCCCGAAATTGTTTATTTTCATAAGTTCTTCGACAAAATCGGGGTTAAATTTTCCCGAATCGGTACAATAGCTTTCAAAAGCCTCTCTTACAAGGGTTTCCACCGCCGCCTGTTCCGTTTCGTCTTTGAAATCGTCTATTTTGTCAATAAGCTGAATATAATCTGCCTTCATATAAGGTTCTGTTTCGGTAACATTCATAAGACGTATTCTTTTTGTGCATCTTACCAAAGCCCTCTCTATACCGTGGGCTATTTTAAAAACCTGTCTTATACTTGCGCATACACCTACACGGTATAAATCTTTTTCTCCCACATAGTCCTTTGTTGTGTCGGTTTGTGTTATAAGCAAAATCTGCTTGTCGCCTTTCATCGCCGCCGCAACAGCGCTTTTTGAGCCTTCTCTTTTAATGTCAAATAAAAGCTCAACCCCCGGAAAAGCAACCAGCCCCCTTAAGGGAACCAAAGGCAGATTTAAAATTTCACCTTTCATATAATCACCCTGCTGTATTTTTTTAATTTGTTTGTTAATCT
>JAJQBF010000019.1 GCA_021203425.1 Clostridiales bacterium
GATGTGGTGATTTTTTGAAAATTTTACTTGACAAAAGGTCACTTCATAACAGGTGTCAGAATAATGAATAAAAAGGTTGTTGTAGGTATGTCCGGAGGGGTTGACTCCTCCGTCTGTGCATATCTTTTAAAGGAACAGGGTTATGATGTAACGGGCGTAACAATGCAGATTTGGCAGGACGAAACCCGTGACGTTATAGAAGATAACGGAGGCTGCTGCGGACTTTCAGCTGTTGAAGACGCCCGGGCAGTTGCCTTTCGTTTGGGTATTCCCTTTTACGTTATGAATTTCAAAGACGATTTTAAGAAATATGTTATAGACTATTTTACGGAAGAATATTTAAAAGGCAGAACCCCCAATCCCTGCATAGCCTGCAACCGCTATGTAAAGTGGGAGGCTCTTCTTAACAGATCCCTTGCCATAGGCGCTGACTATATCGCTACCGGTCATTATGCAAAGGTTGTAAAACACCCGAAAACCGGCCGCTATACACTGAGCCTTGCCAACACAAACACAAAAGATCAAACCTATGCACTTTATAATTTAACACAGTTTCAGCTTTCACACACGCTTATGCCCGTGGGAGAATATGACAAAACCGAAATAAGAAAAATTGCAGATGAAATAGGCCTTTCCGTAGCCCATAAGCCCGACAGTCATGATATTTGTTTCGTACCGGACGGAGATTACGGCAGGTTTATACACGAAAACACAAATACCCTTATTCCCGAGGGAAATTTTGTCGACACAGAAGGAAATATTTTAGGCAGACACAAGGGTATAACAAAATACACAATAGGTCAGCGCAAGGGCTTTGGTCTTTCCTTTAAAACCCGAATGTTTGTTTTGGAAATAAGACCTGAGACAAACGAAGTTGTTTTGGGAGAATCTGAAAAGCTTTTTAAAAACAATGTAACAGTTGATAATTTTAATTTTATGGCAATAGATGATATAACAGAACCGATAAGGGCAGAAGGCAAGTTGCGCTATTCGCAAAAAGCCTCTCCCTGTACACTTTATAAAAAAGACGGTGTAATAACCGCCGAATTTGACAGCCCCCAAAGAGCGGCAACACCCGGACAGGCAGCCGTCTTTTATGCCGACGGATATGTTTTAGGCGGCGGAACAATTAGCCTTTCCTTTTAAAACCAAAACCAAACGCAGCAAAGCAGCTGAAAATACCTGCAGCATTATGCCCGAACCGGATAATATCAGGTTCGGGCATATACTTTTAATTTCTTAACTTTAATCCTCAAGAGTTTTTTGAAGATTATCCGCTACTTTTTGCAGTTTGTTTTTTTCAGCTCCTTCAGGCAGTTTCTCCAATATTTCCAATATATCATCTAATACAAACCTGATAAAGCCATTAAATTGCTTATCTGTCATTTCCATATTTGTCACCTCCCTATTTAATAATCAGCCGGTCTGTCGGCTCTTGTACCGAAACTGTAGAGTATAGCCTCCACAATTCTTTCGGCAGCATATCCATCGCCGAAGGGGTTTTTACTCTTAGCCATTGACTCATAAACTTCCTTGTCATTAAGAATAAGCTCCGCCTGTTTATAAATTTCATCGGCATTGTTTTCCCCAAGCCTTAAGGTTCCAGCGTCAAGCCCTTCGGGGCGCTCCGTTACGTTTCTCAAAACCAAAACAGGCTTGTGCATAGAGGGCGCCTCCTCCTGAATTCCTCCGGAATCCGTCATTATAAAGCAGGACAGATTCATAAGGTTATGCATATCCTTCATGTCAATAGGGTCGGTTAAAAGAATTCTGGGGTGATTTCCCAAAACTCTGTAAGTCACCTCTCTTACAGCCGGGTTAAAGTGAACTGCATAAACAACAAAAACATCGGGGTTTTCCTCGACAAGTCTGAGGGTAGCCTTGCATATATTCTCAAGGGGTTCTCCCAGATTTTCACGTCTATGAGCCGTCATTGTAATAACTCTGTATTTATTAAAATCAATATCATTAAGACAGTCTCTCGTAAATTTATAATTATCCTCTATAGTTGTTCTTATACAGTCAATGGCTGTGTTGCCTGTTATAAAGATACCCTCGGGGTTAATATGCTCCAAAAGAAGGTGTTCCTTTGCCAAAGGTGTGGGAGCAAAGTGAAGGTCTGCCAAATCTCCCGTTAAAACTCTGTTCATTTCCTCGGGAAAAGGCTGTGTTTTATCATATGTACGAAGACCTGCCTCAACGTGACCCAGCTTTATACCGCTGTAGAAAGCCGCCAACGCTCCGGCAAAAGTAGTCGTTGTGTCACCGTGAACCAAAACCAAATCGGGCTTTGCCTCTTTCATAACTCCCTCAAGCCCTGTCAAGGCTCTTGTTGTAATATCTGTAAGTGTCTGTCTTTCCTTCATTATATTAAGGTCATAATCGGGAGTAATTTTGAATATATCCAAAACCTGATCCAACATTTCTCTGTGCTGAGCCGTAACACATACGATAGGTTCAATGTTTTCATTCTTCTCCATAGCCTTAATAAGGGGCGCCATTTTGGTTGCCTCCGGTCTTGTGCCGAAAATACTCATAACTTTAATTTTTTCCATTATTATTTATCTCCTTGAATAACAAATTTTCCGTAAATATCTTATATATACTATATATTATTTTTATAAAAATGTCAAATAAATAGCATATGTCTTAACAAAAATTATAAATTTTCAGTCGGTACCCCGAGAGGCATCGGCTGTTTGTTTTAAATTTATATAAGTCTGATTTTGGGGAATAACTCATCGATTTCTGCTTTAGAGGCAAGCCATGGAGAATAAGCGGTAGCCGAGCCGGCAGCCATAGAATATTTAAAGCAGTCGATTGTAGGTCTGCCCTCTTCCATCGCCGCAATATATGCCCCAAGCATAGCGTCGCCGGCGCCTACGGTGTTCATAACTTTGCCCTTAGGCGGCAGACTTTGGAAAATATATTCATGTTCATCAAGAAGAATAGCTCCGTCCTTGCCGAGAGAAACAATAACTCTCTGAGTGCCTCTTGCCTGAAGAAGCCTTGCGTGGTAAGTTATTTCACTTGTGGAGTTAAGCTCCTTTGAGAAAATTTGGCAAAGTTCTCTGCGGTTCGACTTTATAAGATAAGGGCGGTATCTTAAGCTGTCTACCAAAGAATTTCCGTTTGTGTCGATTATCACTGTAACATTCTTGCCTCTCAGCTGTTTAAGAAGCTTACTGTGGCAGGTTTCGGGCCAGCCGGGAAAGATTGAACCAGCAAGAACCAAAATATCACCGCTTTTGACTGCAGAAGTTATTTTTTCGATTATTTCGTCATAAACGGAAAAAGGAACACGGGAAGGACCATTTGAGTTTATCTCTGTTTCAACATCGGTACGAAATTTTACATTTATACGGGTATTTCCGCCTTCTGTCATTGTGAAGTCTACATTTGAAACCATACCTTTTAACAATCTTATAAATTCAGACCCCGTAAAGCCCGAGACCAACCCCATAGCAACGCTCTTGTGACCCAAACGCTCCAACATAATTGAAATATTAACGCCCTTTCCTCCGGGCTTTATATCTTCTGCATTACTCGTATTAATTGCCCCAACGCTGAACCGACCAAGCGTCATCGAATAGTCTAAAGATGGATTAAGAGTTAAAGTATATATCATTTCGAAACCTCCTTCAAAACATTTTTTTTCATAAAAGTAAATTCAGTCTGTTTATGAA
>JAJQBF010000125.1:0-14689 GCA_021203425.1 Clostridiales bacterium
TCAAAAGTCAATAGACTTTGCGTGAACGGTACTTATTCTTCCCGAACGGTAATTTTTAAACCAAAATAATAACCGCCTGCTGCGGCAAATATAAAATAAAAATACCCTCTTGACTTTGAGAATTAAACCTGAAGTCTAAGAGGGTTATTTTAAAGAGGCATTGAAAACCGGAAGAGCTTTTTATTTTCAAAAAAGTTATATTTCAAAACAAAAAAAGAGAACTTATAAGTCCTCTCAAACATTAGATTTAGCTAGGCTAGCAGGATTCGAACCTGCGAATGACGGAATCAGAATCCGTTGCCTTACCGCTTGGCGATAGCCCAATATTATAATGTTTTTTCAAAAATACGCAGGGCTAGCAGGATTCGAACCTGCGAATGTAGGAATCAAAATCCTATGCCTTACCACTTGGCGATAGCCCTATTTTGAAAAAGAGCGCGAAACGGGATTCGAACCCGCGGCCCTCGCCTTGGCAAGGCGATGCTCTACCACTGAGCCATTCGCGCAAATTCAAGCTTTAAAAGCTTAAAACCGATATCGTTCTCTCAAGAACAATATCAATCTTACCACATTTTTTTTGTTGTGTCAAGAAAAATTTTCATTTTCCGTAAAACTTTTTTTTACATCTTTTTTTTGCAGCCTGATTTCATACAGCAAGGTCGGCGCTGCAGTCCCTTTGAGGATTATCAGGGCTTAACAGCTGTGGTTTTATTAATATTGCTTAAATCATAAGGAATTTATTTTGTCATTTTATAGGTTTTAACAAAAAGTGTAAAAACCTGAGAACAAACTAAAAAAATCCCTTGACAAAAGGGGCAGAAAGGCTGTATAATAACTAATTGAATCCCTATTGATTATTACGCAAGGGGTAATATCGATATTTGATGTGTTTACTGGTTTTGCTTATCCTTTAAATACACTATGTCATAAATTCAAACCAAATGCAATAGGAAATCTCAGAATATTATTTTTTTAATCTGCAGCGATTCCGCTGTGCGGCAGGCTCTTTGTGCGTTAATCAGCCGGACTGCCGCTTTAAATAATAAAAAATTGCACAAGATTTCCCATATAAAATTTATAACAAAGGAAAAAGAAAGTCTATGGCATATATTGATAAAACTTCCGCTTTTTTACTATATATGGTTATGTGATGCCGAGTCCCGATATTAAAAAAAGATAAGAGGATTTCGGTGTATTTGTATGCTTGGAATACATTGGAAACAATTATTAATCTGCCGGCGGTTAAGATATCGTGAGCCGTTTAATAAGCTGTTCCCCAATAATATAAGGAGTGAAGGTGTATGGAAAAAAACAGAATGAAGCCTGTGAAACTCGGTCACGTTCAGAGAGTAAGCTATGAAACCGTTCAGGAAGTTCTTGCTATGCCCAATTTTTTGGCGCTGCAAAAGAACAGCTATGAATGGTTTAAAACCGATGGATTAAAGGAAGTATTTGAAGACATATCTCCTATGAGCGACTACAACGGAGATCTTATACTCGAATTTTTGGATTTCTCCCTTGACAGGCCTCCTAAGTATTCAATCATGCAGTGTAAAGAGCGTGATACAACCTACGCTGCTCCATTATATGTTAAGGTAAGGCTCAGAAACAAGGAGCTTGACGAAATTAAGGAACAGGAAATTTTTATGGGTGACTTCCCTCTTATGACAGACACAGGTACATTTGTCATAAACGGAGCGGAAAGAGTTATAGTCAGCCAGCTTGTCCGTTCCCCCGGTATATACTTTGCAACGGAAAAGGACAAAACCGGCAAGAACCTCCTTACATCACAGGTTATACCCAACAGAGGCGCATGGCTTGAATATGAAACAGACTCAAATGATGTTTTTAATGTAAGAGTTGACAGAATGAGAAAACTGCCCGTTACCATACTTGTAAGAGCCTTAAGCCCCGACAAAAGAGGTACCGACGAAGAAATTTTAGACCTTTTCGGAGATGAGCCTAAAATTACGGCAACTCTCGAAAAAGACAGCATTGTCGCCGACAACGACCACAATGAATATGAAAAATCTCTTATAGAGCTTTACAAAAAAATAAGACCCGGCGACCCGCCCACAGTTGAATCTTCGGAAACTCTTATAAGAAATATGTTTTACGATCCCAAAAAATATGATTTGGCAAAGGTCGGAAGATATAAATATAACAAAAAGCTCCTGCTTAAAAACAGAATAATCGGCTATAAGCTTGCCGAAGACGCTGTTGACCCTCTTACAGGTGAAATTATATGCGGAGTCGGAACAAAGCTTACAAGAGAGCTTTGCGACACAATTCAAAACACAGGTATTGCGGCTGTATATATAATTAAGGAAGACGGAGAAAAATGCAAAATTCTCACAAACAAACAGGTTGCTTTAAACCCCTTTATCGAAAGCTACGGTCTTAAAGCCGAAAATTTCGGAATAAAAGAAGACAGTCTCGTTTATTTCCCCGTTCTTAAGGAAATCCTTGAAAACTGCGAGGATACCGATTCCTTAAGAGTAGGTATCAGAACAAACTTAAGCGAGCTTAACCCCAAGCATATTACCTATGATGATATTATGGCTTCAATCAACTATTGTATTCATCTTGACTACGGCATAGGCAACAACGATGACATCGACCACCTGGGCAACAGACGTATTCGTGCCGTAGGCGAGCTTTTACAGAACCAGTTCAGAATAGGTATTTCAAGAATGGAAAGAGTTGTCAGAGAGAGAATGTCCACCCAGGATAAGGACTCTATTACTCCTCGGGCGCTCATAAATATAAAACCCGTAACTGCCGCAATTAAGGAGTTCTTCGGAAGCTCCCAGCTTTCACAGTTTATGGATCAGAACAACCCTTTAGGCGAGCTTACTCACAAGAGACGTCTTTCCGCCTTAGGTCCCGGCGGTCTTTCAAGAGAAAGAGCCGGTTTCGAGGTTCGTGACGTTCATACATCTCACTACGGCAGAATGTGCCCCATCGAGACACCTGAAGGTCCTAACATCGGTCTTATAAACTCACTTGCGGTTTATGCAAGAATAAACGAATACGGCTTTATAGAAGCCCCCTACAGAATCGTTGTTAAGGGAGAAGACGGAAAGTCAATTGTTACCGATGAGGTAAGATATATTACGGCAGACGAAGAGGAAGGCTACGTTATTGCCCAGGCAAACGAGCCTCTTGACAAAGAAAACCGCTTCGTTCACAACAAGGTAACGGCAAGACTTGGTGTAGACAACGTTGAAATAGCTCAGGACAGAGTAGAACTTATGGACGTATCTCCCAAGATGCTTGTTTCCATAGCTACCGCCCTTATCCCCTTCCTTGAAAACGACGACGTAACAAGAGCCTTAATGGGTTCAAATATGCAGCGTCAGGCTGTTCCCCTTTTAACAACTGACAGCCCTATCGTAGGAACGGGTATGGAATATAAAACCGCCAAAGACTCAGGCGTTGTTGTTGTGGCAAGAAACAGCGGCTATGTAGATACGGTTGACGCTTCAGAAATAGTTATAATAACAGACAAGGGCGAAAAAGACAGATATCCCCTTATTAAATTTACACGTTCAAACCAGTCCACCTGTATAAATCAAAAGCCCATTGTAAACAAGGGCGACAGAGTGGAAGAAGGCGACATCATAGCAGACGGTCCCTCTACAAAAGACGGGGAGCTTGCTTTGGGAAAGAACCCACTTATAGGCTTTATGACCTGGGAAGGCTATAACTATGAGGACGCCGTTCTCCTTTCGGAGAAATTGGTTGCTGAAGATGTTTACACCTCTGTTCATATTGAAGAACATGAGTGTGAAGCAAGAGACACAAAATTAGGCGCAGAGGAAATAACAAACGATATTCCCAACGTAGGTGAAGACGCACTTCGTGACCTTAACGAAAACGGAATCATAAGAATCGGCACCGAAGTAAACGCAAACGATATATTAGTCGGCAAGGTAACCCCCAAGGGTGAAACAGAGCTTACAGCCGAAGAAAGACTTTTAAGAGCTATTTTCGGTGAAAAGGCAAGAGAAGTAAGGGATACCTCCTTAAGACTTCCCCATGGCGAAAGCGGAACCGTTGTTGACGTTAAAATATTTACAAGAGAAAACTGTGACGAATTAGGCCCCGGCGTAAACAAACTTGTAAGAGTTTACATTGCCCAGAAGAGAAAAATCTCAGTAGGCGACAAGATGGCCGGTCGTCACGGAAACAAGGGTGTTGTTTCAAGAATTCTTCCCGTAGAGGATATGCCTTTCCTTCCCAACGGAAGACCCCTTGACATAGTTCTTAACCCCCTCGGTGTTCCCTCACGTATGAACATCGGACAGGTTCTTGAAATCCACTTGGGTCTTACGGCAAATGTTTTGGGCTTTAAGGTAGCAACCCCCGTATTCGACGGCGCAAGAGAACAGGATATTATGGATACTCTTCAGCTTGCAAACGATTTTGCAAACTCCGAATGGGAAGATTTCGAGGCAAAGTGGAAGGGCAAAATAAATGACGATATTTATGAATATCTTGAAAATAACAAAGACCACAGAGCAGAGTGGAGAGGTGTGCCCATAAACCATACAGGCCGTGTTCAGCTGCGTGACGGACGTACCGGCGAACCCTTTGACAACACTACCACAATAGGCTTTATGCACTACTTAAAGCTCCACCACCTTGTAGAGGATAAAATCCACGCACGTTCTACAGGTCCCTACTCACTTGTAACTCAGCAGCCTTTGGGCGGAAAAGCCCAGTTCGGCGGTCAGAGATTCGGCGAGATGGAGGTTTGGGCTCTTGAGGCCTACGGTGCATCTTATACACTGCAGGAAATTTTGACGGTTAAGTCTGACGATATCGTGGGAAGAGTTAAAACCTACGAGGCAATCGTTAAAGGTCAAAATATACCGGAACCGGGAATTCCCGAGTCATTTAAGGTTCTTCTTAAAGAACTTCAGGCTCTTTGCCTTGACATAAGAATTCTCAATGAAAACAACGAAGAAATCGATATCAAAGAATCTATTGATGATGTTGATGAATTAACCGTTAATATGGAAGGTACTGAGGATCATGTTATTTCCAAGGGTCCGGCTCCCGTTCCCGATGACTCTGTTATCGAAAGCGAAGAAAAGGACGTTATACAAGATGTCTTAAGCGCTCTCAGCTTAAGCGATGACTTGGACGATATTGAAGACGATGATGATGAGTTAAGCGGTATTGACAAAGAACTGATGGATTCTGAAAAGATTTAGCTTGACGACGATATCTATTCGGACGAAGACGAAAAAGTAGAAATCGATGATTAAAGAAAGGGGGAGGCAGTAAATGTCTGCTAATAAGGATTCAGATCAGTTAGTTTTTGATTCAATTAAAATAGGACTTGCATCTCCTGAAACAATTAGAAAATGGTCTTACGGCGAGGTTTTAAAGCCCGAAACCATTAACTACAGGACTTTAAAGCCCGAGGTAGACGGTCTTTTCTGCGAAAAGATTTTCGGTCCCACTAAAGACTGGGAGTGTCACTGCGGAAAATATAAGCGTATCCGTTATAAAGGAACAGTCTGCGACCGATGCGGCGTTGAAGTAACAAAGTCAAAAGTAAGACGTGAAAGAATGGGGCATATCGAGCTTGCAGCCCCTGTTTCACACATTTGGTATTTTAAGGGAATCCCCAGCAGAATGGGTATTTTACTGGGAATAAGCCCTAAAAAGCTTGAAGAGGTTCTCTACTTTGCCGCTTATATCGTTCTCGACCCGGGCAAAACCGTTCTTGAATATAAAGAAATTTTAAGAGAATCCCAATACAGAGATGCCTGTGAAAAATACGGCGAAGGCTCTTTCAGAGTAGGTATGGGTGCAGAGGCCGTTAAGGAACTCTTAGCGGCAATTGACCTTGACAAAGAAGCCTCCGACTATAAGAAGGAACTTAAAAACAGCAGCAAGTCTTCTTCAAAACAGAAAAAAGTAAGAATTATAAAGAAATTAGAGGTTATCGAGTCTTTCAGAACATCGGGAAACAAGCCCGAGTGGATGATTCTTGATGTAATTCCCGTTATACCTCCCGATCTCCGCCCTATGGTTCAGCTTGACGGCGGCAGATTTGCAACATCTGACTTAAACGATCTTTACAGACGTGTTATAAACAGGAACAACCGTCTTAAGAGACTTTTGGAACTTCAGGCTCCCGATATAATCGTCAGAAACGAAAAAAGAATGTTACAGGAGGCTGTTGATGCCCTTATCGACAACGGCAGAAGAGGAAAAGCCGTTACCGGCCCCGGCAACAGAGACTTAAAGAGCCTTTCCGACCTGTTAAAGGGAAAGCAGGGTCGTTTCCGTCAGAACCTCTTGGGCAAGAGAGTTGACTACTCAGGCCGTTCCGTTATCGTAGCAGGTCCCACGCTTAAGATTTACCAGTGCGGTCTTCCTAAGGAAATGGCTATTGAGCTTTTCAAGCCTTTCGTTATGAAAAAGCTTGTCGAAATGGAGCTTGCCCACAACATTAAATCAGCAAAAAGAATGGTTGAAAGATTACAGCCCGAAGTTTGGGACGTTTTGGAAAACGTAATCAAGGAACACCCTGTTATGCTTAACCGTGCCCCTACCCTTCACAGACTGGGTATTCAGGCCTTCGAGCCTGTCTTAGTAGAAGGCAAGGCTTTAAAACTTCACCCCCTTGTATGTACAGCCTATAATGCCGATTTCGACGGTGACCAGATGGCTATACACGTTCCTCTTTCCGTTGAGGCTCAGGCAGAGTGCAGATTTCTTCTGCTTTCACCTAACAACCTTCTTAAGCCCTCCGACGGTGAACCCGTTACCGTTCCCACCCAGGATATGGTTTTGGGTATTTACTACCTTACTCTTAAGAGAGGGGAAAAGAGAGACGAATACGGAAATCTTATTCATGTTTTCAAAGACGAAAACGAGGCAAGGCTTGCTTATGACAACAATGTAATTACTCTTCACGAGGCGATTAAGGTCAGAAGAACCCTTAACATAAACGGCGAAGAAAAATCAAAAATTGTCGAAACAACAGCAGGACGTATTATATTTAACGAAATTATGCCTCAGGATATAGGCTTTGTAGACAGAAGTAAGGAGGAAAACCTCTTCGAGTATGAAATCGACTTCTTAACAGGCAAAAAGGAACTGGGAAAGATTATCAACCGCTGTATCAACAAACACCCTGCTACGGAAACAGCCGTTGTCCTTGACAACATTAAGGCTTTAGGCTTTAAGTTCTCCACAAGAGCCGCCCTTACCGTTTCCGTTTCCGATATGAAAATTCCCGAATCCAAGGAAACCTATCTTGCCGAAGGCGACAAAGAGGTTGAAAAAATAATAAAGATGTTCAGAAGGGGTCTTATGACTGACGAAGAACGTCACGCAAAGGTTATTGAAGTTTGGGAAGAGGCCGACAAGAAGATTACAGACGCCCTCCTTGACAACTTAGGTCAGTATAATGACATATATATGATGGCTCACTCAGGCGCCAGAGGTTCAAACAGACAGATTAAACAGCTTGCCGGAATGCGTGGTCTTATGGCTTCGCCTGCCGGAGACACAATCGAGCTTCCTATTAAGGCTAACTTCCGTGAAGGACTTTCCGTTCAGGAATACTTCATTTCAGCTCACGGCGCAAGAAAGGGTCTTTCAGACACAGCTCTGAGAACAGCCGACTCCGGTTATCTTACAAGACGTCTTGTTGACGTATCTCAGGAAATGATAATAAGAGACTACGACTGTGCAGAAGGTCTTGACGAAGTTCCGGGAATGTGGGTTTCCGCCTTTATGGACGGCAGAGAAACAATCGAACCTCTTACAGACAGAATCAGAGGTCGTTTCTCGGTATATGATATTTACCACCCCGAAACAGGCGAACTGCTTGTTAAGGCTGGCACAATGATTTCACCTGATCAGGCAGAGGCTGTTGTCAAAGCCGGAATTAAAAAGGTATATATAAGAACAATTCTTTCCTGTCACTGTAAGAACGGAATCTGTTCAAAGTGTTACGGAGCAAATATGGCCTCCGGCAGACTTGTAAGAATAGGTGAATCCGTAGGTACAATCGCCGCACAGTCAATCGGCGAGCCGGGTACTCAGCTTACTATGAGAACTTTCCACACCGGCGGCGTTTCCGGAAACGACCTTACACAAGGTCTTCCCAGAGTTGAAGAGCTTTTCGAAGCAAGAAAGCCCAAGGGTGTTGCCATAATTGCAGAAAGAGGCGGAAAGGTTACCGTTTCCGATATTACCGGTCAAAGCAAGGTCTTTGTTGAAGAATCCGACGGAAACACAACAGAATATCAGATACCCTACGGCGCAAGAATCAAGGTAATGAACGATATGGAAATAGAGGCCGGCGAACCTCTTACCGAGGGTTCAATCGACCCCCACGATATTTTAAGAATAAACGGTATAAGAGGCGTTCAGGACTATATTCTCAAAGAAGTTCAGAGAGTTTACAGACTTCAGGGTGTTGATATAAACGATAAGCACATTGAAATTATTATTCATCAGATGCTGAAGAGAGTTAAAACCGAAGACAGCGGCGACACAGGTATGCTCGTCGGAAACTTTGTAGACTGGCTCCAGTTTGAGGAAACAACAAGAGATTTCATAGACGCAAATGCCGAAAGTGCAAAAACAAATGTACGCTATATTTCCGGAACGGGAGCCGAAGAAATCTTCACAAATGAAGTTCCTTCCGACACAGAGGCTTACAACAGCAATGCTGCGGCTTTAAACGAGGGCATTTTCGAGTACAACGAAGATGTTATGAGAGATCTTCCCGAGGATACAGCTGAATATATGCCCGGAAACAGCGGCAACCTTTTGACCTATAACAGCAAAATAGATGAATATAACGTATATGCCGAAGAGAACGGTCTTCCGAAACTTCTCAGGGGCTATTTGGCTCTGCCTACCGGAACAAGAACCCTCTTGGGTATAACAAAGGCCTCACTTGCAATGGATTCATTCCTTGCGGCAGCTTCCTTCCAGGAAACAACAAGAGTTCTTACAGAGGCAGCCATAAAGGGTAAGGTTGACTCGCTTATAGGTCTTAAAGAAAATGTTATCATTGGTAAGCTTATCCCTGCCGGAACAGGTCTTAATGACTACAGAAGAATCGGTCTTAAACTTGTTGACAAGGAAACACAGACCTCTGATGAGCTTTCGCCCTATGAGGCAGTCAAAGAGGCTGTTTCTGAAACAATTTCTTCGGAAACAACGGAAGAAACCCATGCCGAACTTGCAGAGCTTGTTCAATAATAAAAATTTATAAAGTCAGATTGCTGCGTGCCGATGCACTTCCGCAATCGTAAATAATTTAAAAGCCCCTTGTCATGACTTGGGGCTTTTGCTAAAAGGAGCAGTAACTATGAGTTTTACTAAGATTAGAAAAATGCCTTCTCCCGAAGAAGTAATAAGCATGATTGAAATGCCTAAGGAACTTCAGGAGGTTAAGGCAAAGCGTGACAGAGAGCTTAAAGACATATTTGAAGGCAAAGACAGAAGGTTTATTGTTATCGTGGGGCCCTGTTCAGCAGACAGCGAAGAGCCTGTTTGTGAATATATCTCCCGTCTTGCAGCAGTAAACGAAAAGGTTAAAGACAAGCTGTTTATTATCCCCAGAATTTATACAGCCAAGCCCAGAACTACCAGCGAAGGCTATAAGGGAATTTTTCATCAGCCCGACCCCGAAAAAAGCCCAAATGTTCTTGACGGAATCCTTGCTTTAAGACGTCTTCACATAAGAGCAATTCGTGAAAGCCATTTAACAGCGGCGGACGAAATGCTTTATCCGGCAAATCTTCCCTATGTTGAAGATATGCTGGGCTATATTGCCGTAGGGGCAAGAAGTGTTGAAAACCAGCAGCACAGACTGGCCTCAAGCGGAATCGACGTGCCTGTGGGAATGAAAAACCCCACCTCAGGCGACTTAACCATTATGTTTAACTCCATAAAAGCAGCCCAAGCCTGCCACGAGTTTGTTCAAAACAGCTATGAGGTTTCTACAAGCGGAAACCACTACGCTCACGCTATTTTAAGAGGCTCCACAAATAAACACGGAAACAACCTTCAAAACTATCACTATGAGGATTTGGTTCTTGCCGCCGACCTTTACGCAAAGGGTCCCTATAAAAACCCTGCCATAATAGTAGACGCAAACCACGCAAACTCCGGAAAGAAATACAGAGAACAGCCCAGAATCGTAACGGAAATTTTACACAGCCGTAACTACAATATAATTTTAAAAAATGTTGTGAAAGGCGTTATGATTGAAAGCTATCTCCTTGAAGGTAATCAGCCTATCTGCCACAATTACATTCACGGCAAGTCTATAACAGATGCCTGTCTCGGCTGGGAAGACACCGAAAAGCTCCTCTACAAAATCGCCGAAGAGGTATAATAAAATAAATATATCCCAAACAGAAAAGCCTCGGAAAAACCGGGGCTTTCTGCTTATATATGCTATTCTAATACTGCTTTAAGTGCAGAAGCAATTTCATATGCTAAATTTACGGGAACCGCATTTCCGATCATTTTATAGGCCTCATTTGTATTTTCATAAATAAACTGAAATGAATCCGGAAAGCCCTGTATACGAGCCACTTCTCTGATAGTCATTCGTCTATATAAATCTTCTTTGCCTTCAACAAATCGACAATCATTTTTATCAAATTTTATCATTTTAGGTGCCTGTGGGTGAAGCTGACACTGACGTCCCGAAGCCTGCACTGTAAAAGCCTGTTCGTCCCACCTCTTAACTCTGTTTCTGCTCATAAATATCGGCGAATATGCCCCGACAAAATATTCGTTATTATTTACTGCCTCCGGGTTGTGCCGGTTATTTTTTAAAGCAGGCACTGCCGTTTCTTGTAAATCCCAAATAATATTTCTCAGGGTTATTTTTTTATTATCTTCTTTTGTGGAGCCTTCCGGAAAAATAAAATTGATACCTAAATCTTTTCTGAAACCTATATAAAAAACCCTTTTTCTTTCCTGTGCTGTTCCGTAATCTTTTGCATTCACAAGGGTTAAACTGACATCATAACCGCAGTCATCAAATAGCCCCATAATATTTTTGACAGCCTCTGAATGTCGTTTGGCCAACATACCGCTGACATTTTCAGCTAAAAAGAATTTAGGCTGTTTTTTGCGTAATATACGAATATAATCAAAAAACAACTGACCCCGCTCATCTTTTATTCCACGCAAAGCTCCGGCTTCTGACCATGATTGACAGGGAGGTCCGCCTATAATACCATCTATATCATCAGGAAAATCTTCTTCTTTTATGTCTCTGATGTCACCCTTAATAAGCTTTGTCGCAGGATGATTTACTTGAAATGTTTCCCAAATTTTACTGTCAAATTCATTTGCAACAGGTATTTCAAAGCCGGCTTTTTCAAATCCCAAATCCAATCCGCCGCAGCCGCTGAAAAGGCTGATTACTTTCATCACAAATCACCTCTTAATAATTTGAACGTAATAAGCTTTGCATCTTCAAGTAAAGCAGGATTATCGGGATTTTTAATTCTCACATTTTCAATATTCAGATATTTCTTACATTTTTTTAACTCAATCAGTTCATTTTTGCTTTTCAATGTGTCCCATTTTTTATCATTAATAATGCACATAAAATCAAACTTTGAATCTTTATATGAATTATAAGGATAAATATATTCAAAAACAGTCCAAGGGTTCTTAATCCCCCACATACCTCTGACACGAAAATATGTAACACCTAACGGATCTACTCTTTCTACACGTCCTAATTCACGAGTTTCTTCAAACTCAATACCGGGTATTCTTTCAACACCTTCTTTAATTTTATTCTTTATGTGGCTGTAATATTCATCTGAAGCACAATAGTCCAAACCATATACCATACACAAACGTCTCAAATTATTTTTTTCAGAATCAACAACCCCGACAACATAAATAATATCTTTTTCCGTCCAAGTTTCTGCAGTTCTGCATGCATTGGAAATCATTGGGCTTGACGCAAAAATAGTATGTTTAGGATAACTGCTGTTAAGGGAAAGTGAAGCTCCGTCTGTACTTATCTTTTTTACTTCTATAGCATCACCGCCTCGAATCAATGCATCAGGCGGATTAGAGCTGTTTCCGAGATATGAAAATGTACGGCTGATCGCCTCATTTCGTTCTTTTCCCGATAAATCAAAGCTGTCAGCAAACAAATCCTGCACATATTCTTCAAGTGCCCCGCCTAAATTATTTGCCCTGTTGCTCCCGGGTTCATTATGTATAAGTTGTGTGACAGGATTATTTACTAAATTTATAATTGCATTTATAATGTTCATAAGAAATATCTCCTTAACTTCTATAACATCACCATAAATCAATGTTTAAATATATTTTTATTATACAGCAATGACTTATTTTTTTCAATGGTTTTATATCAATTTCAATCAATGTTTTATGCCTTTAAACACTGTAAAACTCCAAACAGAAAAGCCTCGGAAAAACCGGGGCTTTCTGTTATAAGGGGGAATATTATGTCAACCAAATATGGAAATTAAGCGTATGTGGACTCGGCTATTACAAATTTGTTGTCGGCACAGTCAATCTCGGCAGCCTTTCCTTCGGAAACAACTCCCTCAAGAATCTTATCCGCAAGGAGGTCTTCAATATTTGTCTGAATTGCCCTTCTTAAGGGTCTTGCGCCGTAAATTTTATCATAGCCTACCTCTGTCAACTTATTAAGGGCTGCGTCCGAAACAGTCAAATCTATATTCATATTTGCCTTAATTCTTGTCTTTACCTCTTTAATCATAAGCTGAGCAATTTCTTTTATTTCTTCTTTATTAAGCGTACGGAAAACAATTATATCGTCTATTCTGTTTATAAATTCGGGACGGAATATTTTCTTAACCTCTCCCATAACGCCGTCTTTCATCTTTTCATAATCCTTTGCGGCGTCGGCGTCGGCTCCTGCTGCTGCTGTAAAGCCTAAACTCTTGGGAGCTGTTATGTTTTTAGCCCCTGCGTTTGAAGTCATAATTATAACCGTATTCTTAAAATCTATTTTTCTGCCCTGACTGTCTGTAATATGACCGTCGTCAAGAACCTGAAGGAGTATATTGAACACATCTGGGTGAGCCTTTTCAATTTCGTCAAAAAGCACTACCGAATAGGGGTTCCTTCTGACCTTTTCGGAAAGCTGACCGCCTTCGTCATAGCCTACATATCCCGGAGGCGAACCAATGAGTTTAGACACCGTGTGTTTCTCCATATATTCACTCATATCAATTCTTATTATAGCGTTTTCGTCTCCGAAAAGAACCTCCGCCAAAGCCTTTGAAAGCTCTGTTTTACCTACACCCGTAGGACCTAAGAACAGGAATGAACCTATGGGGCGCTTGGGGTCTGAAAGTCCTACTCTGCTCCTTCTTATTGCCTTTGAAACAGCTGTTACGGCCTCGTTTTGACCTATAACTCTGTTATGAAGAATTCCATCCATATTACGGAGTCTTTCGCTTTCTTCCTGCTGTAATTTATTTACGGGGATACCCGTCCAGCTGCCTATAATTTCCGCTACCGTGTCTGCCGTAACCTCCTGCACGGTTTCGCTGTTTTCGGCTTTCCATTTTTCCTGTAATGAGGTCATTTTTTCTTTTGCTGCGTCCTGTTCTTTCTTAATCTTACCTGCTTTTTCATATGCCTCCGATTTAACGGCAGCCTCCTTTTCCTTTGCTAAAATCTCAATTTTTTCCTGTAATTGTTTAACCTCTGGAGGCGCCGTAAAAGTCAAAAGCCTTACCTTTGACGATGCCTCGTCTATAACATCTATTGCCTTGTCGGGGAGAAATCTGTCTGTAATATACCTTGTCGACAGCTTAACAGCCGCCTCTATTGCATCATCTGTAATTTTAACATTGTGGTGAGCCTCATATTTATCTCTTATACCGTAAAGCATTTTTACAGCCTCTTCCTGTGAAGGCTCGTCTACCGTTACCGGCTGAAAACGTCTCTCAAGGGCAGCATCTTTTTCAATATATTTTCTGTATTCATTTAATGTTGTTGCCCCTATAACCTGAAATTCACCTCTTGCAAGTGAGGGCTTTAATATATTCGATGCGTCCATAACCCCTTCGGCTCCGCCGGCGCCTATAATAGTGTGAAGTTCGTCTATAAAGAGAATTACATTTCCTGCCTTTGTTACCTCTTCTATTGTTTTTTTGATTCTCTCTTCAAACTCTCCTCTGAATTTTGTTCCGGCAACCATTGATGCCAAATCAAGAGCCACAACCCTCTTATCCTTTAAAATTTCAGGAACATTTCCTGCCGCTATGTCTTGGGCAAGACCCTCGGCTATAGCCGTTTTACCTACTCCCGGGTCGCCTATAAGACAGGGGTTGTTCTTTGTTCTTCTGCTTAATATCTGTATAACTCTTGTTATTTCTTTGTCTCTTCCGATGATGGGGTCGAACTTATGAGCCGACGCAAGGGCTGTCAAATCCCTTCCGAATTTATCAAGGGTAGGTGTGTTTGTTTTCTTATTGCCATGCTTATGACCCTCGCCGTTATAACCTTGCTCCTTACCGTTTTCATCATAGCCCAGCATGGAAAGTGTGTCATTAGCCAGCTTTTCGGGGCTGACACCTAATGAAGACAAAATTCTGTTTGCCACGCTTACGTCGTAAGGAGTGGAACTGTCTTTTATAAGGGCAAGAAGAAGGTGTTC
>JAJQBF010000125.1:14789-16705 GCA_021203425.1 Clostridiales bacterium
AAGGGCAAGAAGAAGGTGTTCTGTGCCCACATAATTATGACCCATTTCGGCTGACAAAACCATAGCATTATTTAAGACTTCATTTGCTCTTTCAGAAAATCTTACCTGCATACTCTGCAAGCCTCCTTTACGTTTTAGTTCAATTTTTCATTTAAGTATCCGGCTCGGAGAACATCTCTTTTTTTGCTGTCTATTATGTCTCCGGCTCTTTTACATATGTTTCCCGATTGTATATCAACCATTATGTTATAAATATTGTCTTCCATACCGCTTATTATTCCGCTTGAAATTCCCAGTTTTATGTTGGATAAATGTTTCATAGCCTCTTGAGATGATATTTTTTTGCAGTATTTTACTATTCCCAAACTGCGATATACCAAATCGGCAAAATCATTGTTTTCTTTTATTTTGTTTTGTAATTCTTCTTCTTTCTTTATAATCTGATTTACTATGTTCTTTAAATCCTTAATTATCTCTTCTTCTGATTTTCCAAGGGTTATTTGGTTTGAAATCTGATAAAGACTTCCTAAAGGTTCGCTGCCTTCACCGTAAATTCCTCTTATTACCATTCCGAAACGACCAACCTCGTTTTGGAGAGCTTTTATCTGTTTTGTTTTTTCAAGCATAGGCAGGTGCACCATATAAGATGCCCTTAAACCCGTTCCGGTGTTTGTAAGGCAGGCAGTCAAATAACCGTATTTTTTTTCACTGAAGGCAAAATTAAGTCTTTCGTCTAATAAATCGTCAAGTTTGTTTGCCAAATCATAGGCCTCTTCCAAGCTGTCGCCGGAGAAAACTGTCTGAATACGGACGTGATCCTCCTCGTTTACGAGAACTTCCGACTTACCGTCGGCGGCAAGGAAAAGGGAACAGTCCCTTTTCTTAGCTGCCTCAGGGCTTATAATGTGGTTCTCAACAAGAGAGAGTTTTGTTACTTCGTCCATCTTCTCCATATCGGCAAATGTATAATTTTGTATTACAGGAGCCATAGCTGTTTTTACCTTTTCGGTAATCTGAACTGCCTGTGCTCTGTTAAGAGATTTAGGGAAGGGATATTCCTTTAAATTTCTGGCAAGTCTTATTCGTGAAGAAATAATCGGGTTTTTCATATTACTTATCTCCTGTTTCTTTGTTTTCAAGGGCTTTGATTTTATCTCTCAGCTCTGCTGCCTTTTCATAGTTTTCTTTTTCAACGGCGGCTTTAAGTTCTGCCTTAAGGCTGTCGATTTCAGAAACGGGCTTTGTTTCTTTAACCTCTTCCTTTTTGTGATGTCTTCCGAGTTCCAAACGGCTTGGGCGCTTTCCTAAGTGGCGTGTACCTCTCTGACAGCGTTCAAGGTTTTGTTCAACTAAGCTGTCGAAAACATCATAACAGTCGGGGCAGCCTAAAAAGCTTGTGTTTATAAGATCGTTTATATTCGTTCCGCAGCTGTTGCAGGAAAGGCTCTTAAGGGCGCCGGAATGACCGCCGAGAAGACTTCCGAAACTTTCGAACACATTGTCAAACATATTTCCGAAAGCATTTGAAAAGCTGCTGTCAAATATATTGCTTACCCCTAAATTCATTTCCTTTGCACACTCGGGGCAAATATCCATTTTTGTAACCTTTCCGTTAATATTCTGTTCATAGTGTACTGTTGCGTTATTGTGATTGCATTTCTGGCATAACATATATATCAATCCTCCTTGCTTTAATTTATATCTGTCTGTCAGCTGTTAGCACTCTCTTTTGGTGAGTGCCAACATATCTTCAATTTAAAACCTCTTACAAGAGGTTTCTTTTTGTTTTTTTCTTTTTTCATAAATATATACGCTGTGTTTTTTAAGATGTCTGTTTTTATTTTAAATTTTTTTAAAATTTTTAATATCCATTAACACTGCCTTCTGATACTCTTCTTATATATAAGTCATTAAAC
>JAJQBF010000069.1 GCA_021203425.1 Clostridiales bacterium
GCTGAAATGTGAGATTTTATAAAATTTTATACTCATATATAACAATGCAGAACATGTCTAAATATTCCTTTGTCCGGTTTCCGCCTATGGCGGAAAGGATGAATGACTATGATGACAAGAAAAACAAGAATGGACGCAAGAGGTACTTATCCTTACAAATTTGCTGATGGTACAAAAATAGTACTGACTCCAGGAGTAGACGGAGTTACAGAGGCAGACATTGCAATGCTGCACAGAATGGATGATAACGAAGTTTATAACAATGTGAAGCACTCAAAACCACCTATTCAAAAGTGGGAAAAAGAAGGTATTGAAAGATGGATAGAGACACACCCATATGAAGATGTGCCAGATAGAACGGTGCTGTCATTGGACTCTTACGCTGATGATACTTCACAGGGAGGAGACAAGGAAAAGGATTCTCTTTTGAACCTTATTAAGAAAGAAGATGTTGTTTCGATTGAAACACAGGCTGTGAGAGATTTTGTTGATACATATTTAACAGAACAGCAACAGATGCTTTATCACCGTGTTTTTGTTGAAGAAGAGACTATGGCTTCTGTTGCCAAGGATTTGGGTATCAAAAAACAATCCGTTGATGAGCGTGTACGGTACATAAAAAAAGTTTTCAAAAAGAATTTCAAAATTTTTTTGGATCAGACTGACTTTTGACCACTTTTCATTGCCTGTTAAGTAGAGGGGCAAATAACACAGCCCTCAAACAGAGCAAGAAACAAGGAGGTGTATAAAACGATGTTTTTAAAACACAAGGTTAGAGTCAATGTCACTATTCCAAACGGTGAAAAAAGCAAAGCCATAGAAAGCGGCGAGATGACGCTTTCGGCAAGACTTGTGAGATTCCTGTTTGGAGAAGGAATGAAAGTTTTGGTTATCACGCCTTATTCCGCTGTGGGAGAGGTAGTTGTTTCCGAAATGAAAGAGGAGGTTGAAGCAAATGAAAGATAAGTCAAAAGAACCTACAAAAGTATATGTCTGTTCTCCCCACAGACCTGTGTCAGCAGACCAAGAGGAACGCAAGCTTGAGATAGCAACGAACAGAAAAAGAGTAATAAATGCCTGTAAGCTCCTGACAATCTGCGGTTACTTGCCTATGGCACCGCATCTGTATTTCACACAGTTCCTTTCCGATGATGCTCCGGAACAGCGTGAAGAAGGTATGTAGCTTGGGCTTGAATGGCTCTCAATGAGTGATGAGCTTTGGACATTCGGAGACAGAGTCAGCGAGGGTATGCAGGCTGAGCTTAATTTTGCTAAAGAAAATTATATCAGAATTCACAACATGCCGGAGCCTGAAGCTCTGGCGGCAAAACTGTATAACGGACTGAAGAAGCAGTTCGAAAACAACGAAAGAGAGGTATTTTATTTATGAGTAAGAAAGTAAACAATGCACTTGTAACAATCAATATTGAGTCACTGAGTTTTCACTTCGGAGACTGCCACAGCACCACATTCTATAGCTCTGACAATGATGAAGAATTGGAGTTGGGCTTTGATGATGTCGCCGAAGATGAAGGATTAGCCGAAATAGACTCCGAGGATTATGTTGACTCCGAGGACGAGGTTGAGGAAAGCGAAGAAACCTGTGACTGCTGTTGTGATTGCTGTAAAGCTGAAAAGGGGTCTGACATCAAGCATATTTCAGATATGCCGAAGAAAGATAAGGACTTTTTGAAGTTCGTTTTAGAAGCTGTTATTGATGAACTGAAATAAATTGAGGAGGAATCTCCAATGGAGAAAGAAATGTATATGCCCATCAGGGCACACCCTTATGAACACCAACGCAGGGCTTTTGCTTTTGCCTACAAGGTTCTTGGCATTGATGACCCGAAAACCGCAGGCGGCGGAGTGGCTTTATTGCTAGAAATGTGGTGTGGGAAGAGCCTTATTGCTGTTGCAATTGCGGGTATTCTTTACCAGCGAGGTTTAATCTCACGAGTTTTGATTGTCGCTCCGCTTTCTGTTCTCGGTGTTTGGGAGGACGAATTCGAACGGTTTGCAGATTTTCCTTTTGAACTAACCATCTTAAGAGGCGGCAGTGCAAAGAAACGTGAAACACTCGAAAAGGTGAAACAGGCAGAAGAAGGTCCGCTGCAGATTGTGGTCAACAATTACGAAAGCACCTAGCGGCTGGAACAGGAAATCAAGAGCTTCAAGCCTGACCTAATAATCGCCGATGAGGGTCACAAATTGAAAGACGGTCAGTCAAGACAGTCGAAAGCCATGCATCGTCTTGGTGACAGAGCGAAGTTCAAGTTGCTGCTGACCGGTACACTTATCACAAACAAAGAACTTGATGTTTACTCACAATATCGGTTTGCTGACAGCGGTATCTTCGGGAAGAGCTTTATACGTTTCAGAAACCATTTCTTTGAGATGGGCGGCTACGGCGGTTATACACCTATATTCCGTTCATCTATGCAAGATGAGTTTTTGGAGAAGCTCCATTCCATAGCATTCCGTGTTACAAAAGAGGAATGTCTCGACCTTCCCGGCATTACCGAGGAAGTACGGACTGTGGAGCTTGAGCCTAAAGTAATGAAGATTTACAGAGAGTTGGAAAAACAGTCCTTTGCGGAATTATCCGAAGGACGTGAAATAACCGCCGCTAATATGCTGACTAAGCTGCTTCGGCTGTCTCAGGCAACCGGAGGGCACCTTACAGATGATGAGGGCAAAGGTATAAAAATCAGTACAGCCAAACTGGAGGCTCTCTCCGACATTACAGATTCTGTTACACAGGATGGCAAAAAGCTAGTTGTAATGGTACGGTTTATTGCTGAGATGGACGAGATAGAGAAGCTTTTGCAGAAGAAACACATTGGATACGCTGTAATTCGAGGCGGTGTGAAAGACAGGCAGGGAGAGGTTGACAGATTTCAGAATGACTCCGAATGCTGTGTATTTCTTGGGCAGATAGCCGCTGCCGGAGTTGGTATTACACTCACAGCAGCAAACACAATGGTTTTTTACAGCTTGGATTACAGCATGAGTAACTTCGAACAAGCAAAAGCCCGTGTTCACAGGGTATCGCAGAAAGAGGACTGTTACTATATATATCTCCAAGCGAAAAATACTGTGGACAGTAAAGTTTTAAAGTCCCTTCGGGATAAAGCTAACCTTGCATCGCTTTTGGTCGATGAATACCGACAGGGCAGGAACCCGTTTTCAGTGTAGAAGAAAGGAGATCCTATGGATTATGAAAAAGAATGGCCGGAGTATTATGACGAACCGGCAGCACAGGAACAGACAGAGGAAATCACTCCAACAGCAAGCGCAATGTATGAGTTGGCAGAACGCTATAAAGCCTTGCGTGATGAAAAGAAAAAAGCAGAAGATTATCTCAAACAGGTAACTTCCGAAAAGGACAAGGCTGAAAAACAGTTGTTTGAGCTTATGCTTCAAACCGAAACCGAGAATTTTACACGCAAAGGCACAAGATTTTCTATGAGCGTGAAAACCCGTGCTTCTACAAAAGCCGGCTGTAAAGATGACTTATTTGCCGCTCTCAGAGCACATGGCTACGGTGATTTGGTTGTTGAAACAGTCAATGCCAACAGCTTAACAAGCCTTGTCAAAGAATTGAAAGAAACCAACGACCAGGAGGTTCCCGATTGGATTGCAGGCGTTGTCAATCTGTGTGACCAGTCATCCGTTTCTGTAACAAAGTCTACGAGAAAAAGCTGACTCGTAGAGACAATGCTTTCGTATACACACTGAAACGCTGAAAACATAGATACACTGATTACTTTGAAACACTGTAATATTAACCTTTATACAGACTAAACAAAAATCAGAAGGATTTTAATTATGGCAGATAATAATAATTTGAACACAAACACAGAAAGCACTGAGCTTGTTGAAACAAGCGGATATGCACTGGCAGGCAGTATGGATTTTATGGACATTGATTTGTCAGGTGATTTTGCAGGTGTTGATTTCCGTTTGGATAAAATCAAGATTCTTGCAGGCGGAATGACAGCGTTTGAAGTGCCTGACCCCGAAAACGACAGTGAGACAACTCTTACAAAAACTATCACAGGTGTTATTCTGTTTCAGCACCCTATTAACACTTTTTATAAAAGTGCGTACACCGGAGGGAACAATCCGCCTGACTGCGGTTCCTTCGACGGAGTTGTGGGCAGCGGTGATCCCGGCGGAACCTGTGCCAAGTGTCCTTATAATCAGTTCGGCAGTGCGAGCAACGGCGGCAAAGGCAAAGCCTGCAAGAACCGCAGAATGATGTATATACTTATGGAAGGCGACATCTTCCCTTATCGTCTCTCATTGCCTACAGGCTCCTTGTCTGAGTATGCTCGCTATGCAAAGAGCTTACTCAACAAGCGCCATTTTCCGTCTCAGGTGGTCACAAGCATAAGTTTGCAGAAAGCCTCAAGCTCTACAGACATAGTTATTCATAGGCAAAGTTCCAGTTTGTTCGTGCATTGACCGATACTGAGAAAACAGCAGTAGCAAAGATGGTCGAGTGGGTTAAGCAGTATGACTCCAATATGACTATAGAGGCTCTTGTGGAAGATGATAACGAGCAGAATCCGTTTGCTGACACTGAGTCCGGCGATGTAATAGAACCGATGTAAGTAAAACTGAAGCAGAGGGGAGGATTTTCTTCCCCTCATAGCTTCTTATAAAACCAAACGGATAATTCAAAGGAGGCAATGCAGATGACACAAAATGAAAATTATCGTTCCGTAACAGCTGTAACAGAGATTAAAGAATATATAGGCAATGCGAAAGTAATAGCCTTTGACTATGAAACTGCACCGGACATTGATTTCCATGAGGAAGATAGAGTTGCCCTTGACCCGGCAAAATCCCACATTGTAGGCTGCAGCTATTCAGTAGAGGAAGGTACAGCTATCTATGTTCCGGTTGCACATCTTACCGGGGAGAATGTTGATTCGGCGGAGTTTTGGAAGTTTCAGGAGCAGTTTCTCACAGACCCTACGGTTATAAAGATAGCGCACAATCTTTCATTTGAATCAATGATGTCATATCATCTCGGCATTGTAATTCAACCACCTGTTTATGACACTATCGCTGCTTGTCAGCTGACTATGAAATCAAAATGGGAGTTCCGTAAGTTGTCGGAAGCGGTCTGAAGCGTATGGCAACAGAGCAGTTCGGAGTGGAAATGCCTTCATTTACGGATGTAACAAATGGCAGACACTTTGATGAGATGAACCCTCAAGACTGGGAGACTGTTCGTTACGGCTGTGCGGACTCTGATATGACACTGAGACTTTATAACAAGTGTAACGACTGGTTTGACAGGTATCTTCCACAGCACAGAAAATTGGTAGAGGATATTGAATCTCCAACGGCTGTGTTTCTCGGACTTATGAAGCATAATGGAGTCCCCGTCAATCCGGGAGTTTATGGAAGAGCGTAAGACAGAAGCAGAGGAGAAAATCGCTCAGATTATAGACGAAATAGAAGCTATGTGTCCCGGTGTTGCTATAGGCAGTAACTGTTCCACCAATGCATTTAAGCTGCACCTGTATAAAACTTTAGGACTTCCCGTTGTAAAAACTACGGAAACAAACAGAGAAGCAGCAGACGACCAGGCAATGCAGATGTTGAAAGAATGGTGTGACAAAAATAAGCCGGAGCTTTCACACCTGTTCGAGCTTGTACAGGAATATCGCAAGTGGGGTAAATTGAAAAGCACCTACATAGACGGTTATCTGAAATATATAAATTCTGTGACAGGCAGAATTCACCCTGATTTCTTTTCACTGAGTACGGACACAGGCAGAATGAACTGTCGGAACCCAAATATCCAAAATTGCTTTGATTCAGAGACGGAAATTTTAACAAAACGAGGTTTTATACCTTTTTCAGAACTTCAAGAAAACGATGAAGTGGCACAGTGGTCAGAAGGAATAGTTACATTTGTTCACCCGGAGAATTATATCTGTCAGCAGTATGACGGTGATATGGTTCATTTAAAAAACACACATATTGATTTGATGACTACACCGGATCACAGATGTCTTTTGCAAAACAGAAAAAACGGTCAGTATACAGTTGTTCCGGCAAAAGATTATTCGAAAGATGCAAAGCAGCTTCAAGCAGCAGATTACGCTTTCGGAAATATACATTTGACAAAAGACGAAATCACATTGCTTGCAGCAACTCAGGCTGACGGATATTATCACGATGGCGGAATAGATTTTTCTTTCATTAAAGCCAGAAAATACCGCCGTTTAATACGTGCTATTGAGAGAATGTCAATACCGCATTCAGATTATCCAAAGAAAGACGGACATATAAATATTAGAATTTTTAAAGGCAAAATATCGAGTTGGATTATGTGTTTGCTTGGTCCACAAAAATGCTGGAACAAATGGCTCCTGGAATTTGACAAGGAAACAATTCTGGGAATTCTTTCGGAAATCTTAGAATGGGACGGCTGTTACACCAGAATGAACCATTATAGTTCTTCTGTAAAGCAAAACGCTGATTGGATGCAAATCCTGTATATATTAACAGGCACAAGAGCACATCTGCGTGAATACCACAATAGTAATCCTCGGTCAGCAACAAATTATCAGCTTGACATTACAGACAGAAATTATAGTATGACAACCAATATTGAGAAAAAACTTGTAGAGTACCATGGAAAAGTCTACTGTGTGACTGTGCCAAGTGGATTTATTGTAGTTCGTAGAGAGGGACAGGTTTGTATCACAGGAAACTGCCCCAGAGCCACCAATGACCCTATTGGAGTTAGATCCTTTATAAAAGCACCGGAGGGCTGTAAGTTTATCAGCAATGACTTTTCACAGATTGAACTGCGTGTTGGAGCATTCTACTGCAGAGATGAAAAATGCTGTGGACATATCACAACGGCGGAGACATACACGCACAGACCACCAGCGTTATTTTCGGTATCACCTATGAACAGGCGGAGGACAAGCATTTCCCCGGCTATAAGGAACACAGAACTATAGCTAAAAATGTTAATTTTGGTACGTTCTACGGTTTGTTCCCTCGCGGTTTACAGAAAACACTGAAATTTAAAGCCGGAGTTGACCGCAGCTTTGAGGAGTGTGCGGAGATTATTGACAACCTTAAAGCAGGTTATCCGGGACTGACAAAATGGCAGGAGGAAACAAAAGCCCATGCTGCGAAAGTATGCTACTCAGAAACTTGGTTAGGACGGAGACGGTATCTTCCGGGTATTCTGTCTGATGACTGGGGCAAGAAATCCTTTGCCGAAAGATGCGCGTTGAATACACCTATTCAGGGAACAGCGGCGGATATTTTAAAAGCCGCCTGCGGACGTATTATAAAAGGTTTGCCGGAACGTCCCTGGCTTCAGCCTATTTTGCAGATTCATGATGAGCTTGTTTTTATTGTGCCGGAGGACAAGGTACAGGAGACCGAAGCCTTCATAAAAGAATATATGGAGGTTCAGCCTTATCCTGATTTTGATGTTCCCATTGTATCAGAGGGATCGTGCGGCTCTGACTTTGGGCATATGGAAGAGTTAGATTAAGTACAAAGCCGATGGCGTATAAATATGCGTCATCGGCGAATACAGCGAAAAACAGCAAATAGGAGGTCAGACGATATGAAATTTTGCGGTAGAAACGGAGCAGGTTATCCCGATCCGACCTGTAATGAAGCCTTATATAATATCACGATAGAAGAACTCAGGGCAAAGCGTAAGGCAGAAAAGAAAGCAGCAAGCCGAAACAGAGAACATCCACCCGACAGCAAGGACGGAAGATATATCAAGTATACGGCGATAAACACAGCCATAACAGGAAAGGAGATGTTTAAAAGATGATCCCTGAAGAATTGAAAAGAGGTAAGCGTTGGGTTAATTTCAGACTAATGCCGGATAAAGACGGAGGCAAGCCGAGAAAGGTTCCCATTAACCCGGAGACAGGCAGAAACGCAGCGTCCAATAAGCCTGAGACATGGACTGACTTTCCGACCGTAGCTGATGCTGTGGAAATGTACGGTTTCACAGGTATAGGCAGAATGTTTGTAAAATAGGATGGTTATGTCGGAGTTGACATTGACCACTGTTATGACCCTGAAAGATGTCAGTTCAATGAAGTCGCAGCGGCAATATTAGCGAAGCAACTCACATTTGCAGAGTTTTCTCCGTCTGGAGACGGTGTGCATTTATGGTTCAAAGGTGAGAAACCAAAGGGCAGCAGTAAAAATTCCGAAACAGGTGTCGAGATGTATGATTCGGGACGTTATTTCACTGTGACCGGAAAGAAGCTGCCTAGTGCTTTAACGGAAGTTGCACAGGATAACGGCACACTTGCCTGGATTCATGAGAATTATGTTTCAAAGAAACGAGGACCCAAAGAAAAAACGAAGAATAAAACATCTTCCGTAATTGCTCCGGCGAAGCTCACGGACGAAGAGATTTTGGAGAAAGCACAGTCAGCCAAAGGCGGAGATATATTTCAGATGCTTTGGGAAGGCAAGTGGCAGGAGAAGTATCAGAGCCAGTCTGAGGCTGATATGGCACTGTGTCTGGAATTATCCTTCTGGTCAGGCAAGGATAAGGAGCAGATGGACAGGCTTTTCCGTCAGTCCGGGTTATTCCGTCAAAAATGGGACGTGGCACACAGAAGCGATGGTACAACCTATGGGCAGGAGACTTTGGACAAGGCAATCGAAAAAACAGAGGAAATATATAATCCGGCTGACGTAAGTCCTGTGTTTGAAGCCAACGGAAGGTATCTCCGTCAGAAGGGAGACACAGCTTATCCCATAACAAATTTTGTGATGGTTCCGATTGAGATGATTAAATCTGAGGACGAAGCACAGTTATGTGCCGACCTTGTGACTACGCATGGTGAGAAATACAGGCTTACGTCCATGACCACAGACTTTGCCAATCAGCAAAAGTTTAAAAATCTGCTGAACAAAAACACTATTGCTCTGTCTTACTTCGGTTCAGACGGTGACTTGGAGCTTTTGAAAACCTATATTTCTCAGCTTGAGTGGACGGAGAAATTTGGTGTCAAGGCTCTCGGTGTTTATGAATACGCAGGTCGGTATGTATTTGTTACTACAGAGGGAAGTATGGAACGCGGCGGCACTGCCGTTGATGAAATTGTTCAGCTTGAAAAATATAAGAGTATACAGACAGGCATCTTAAGCTGTGATATGCTGGCGAAAGAAAAGCTGCCTGAGCGTGGGTATTGGCTTATGAATTACAATGAGCCTGCAAAAGCAATATCCATTCTATCGTGGTGTGCCGGATGTTTCCTGAAAGAACATATGAAACGCTGCGGTATAAAGTTTCCGCACCTGTTTCTGATTGGTGAAGCCGGAAGCGGCAAGTCTACAACCCTTGAAAAAATTATACTGCCTATATTCTCGACATCAAAGGTTATGGCGGCAACACAGGTCACACAGTTCACGCTTATGAAAGATGCCGCTTCGTCAAATGTGATTCCATTGCCCCTAGATGAGTTCAAGCCTTCAAAAATCGACAGGCAGAGACTCAGTGTATTATATAACCATTTCCGTGATGCCTATGACGGTCATAACGGAGTAAGAGGTCGTGCAGACCAAACTGTAGTTGTTTATGAACTGGCGGCACCTCTTGTTGTTGCAGGTGAAGAATCTGCTGACGAAGCAGCTATACGTGAAAGAAGCGTTGAATTGTTGTTTTCAAAGAAGGACTTAAAGGTCGCTGACCGCAGATTAGCTTTTAACTGTATTGCCTTTGCACCTGAGATACTCGGAGACCTCGGTCGTTCAATTTTAGACATAGCACTGTCTGTTCACCCTGATGAGGTGGCAAAGTGGCACAAAGAAGGTCTTGGAAATTTTGAAAAAATGCTTCCGAGCAGAGTTTTGAATAATCTGGCTTGCTGTAATGTTGGGCCGAAGTTATTGGAAACACTCTGTATGCAATATGGCTATACTTGGGATAATGTATTTCCGTTTAAAACGGAGGCTTGTATTAAGTATCTTCAATTCGCTGCACAGGATTATCTTCTTGAGGGCAGCACACACAACCGCAGCATAATTGATGAAACCTTTGAAATAATGGCAAGAATGAAACTCGACCCAAAGGCTGATTACACGATTTCTCCCGATGGGAAGAAGCTGTATATCCGTCTGCGAGACGTTTATGACAGATATACAAGGTATCGTAAAGACTGTGCTATTGTGGGTGAGTGTCTCCCGTATTCACAGTTTTTACATCAACTGAAACACTCGGATATATTTTTGGAGTCGAATGCACAGAAAAGAATAGGCTCGGAGAACAGGAAGTGCTGGGTTGTAGATTTTGAATTGTTGAACAGCCGTTGTGACGTGTCAGGTTTTGATAATACAGAAATTGAACCGATGTAAACTTTGGGAATATGGGTCGGCGGGGCTTGGCTTCCGCCACCCGGATTTTTCCACAGAAATATTTTTTGTAACCTTGTAACTGTAACCTTTGATTTTTTGATACTAAAGCTATCGCGGAAATAATTTCTTTATACGTGTGCGCGAGCGCGAGCGTGCGTATATATAAAGCACTAAAAACGAGGGTTGCCGGGGTTACAGGATACATATGGAGGAACACAAATGTTAGAAAAAGATATTGTGAATGTTATTATGAAATATCTGCGGTCGCTGCCAAATTGCTTCTGCTGGAAGGAACACGGCGGAATGTATGGTACGGCAGGAATCCCCGATATTATTGCCTGTGTAAACGGCAGATTTTACGGTTTTGAAGTAAAGACTATAAATGAGCAATTTTTATAATTATTGGTAAAATTACACAAAAAGTTACCCTACCAATGCAGGTACTTCTTCAAAGGGAATATTATTTTTACCGGAATCATAGATATACCGGATATATTCCTTTTTGAGCTGTTTTGCAAAATAATCATATCCTTCTTCAAATGAGCATAACCTGCCTGTACAATTACAGCAAAGAAAATGTGTAAGGGACATAAGCAGCCAGTATCTTCTTATACCCAAAGATTTGCGGATTTGATATTTATCAATGGCAAGTTTATCTTTGGTCTGACGAAAAAATACTTCTATCTGCCAACGATTTGTATAGATGTTCAGTATTTCTTCGGTTGTCAAGGAGGTATCTGTACTTATAAATGCTCTAAGCGCAATTGTGTTTCCAAAAGCCTCTTTTGGATAGCTGATTAAAACAACAGTATCTGTTATTCCGTTGGTTTTGCCTTCATAACGATAAACGTAAAACTGTCTTTTGCCGACTGTCACAAGGTCAATATTTCTGTCAGTTTCACGCATAAAAGAAGCAAAATTTTTGATTTGCTGTTTTATTCCGCAAGGATAAATTATTCTGTTTGTTTTAATCGCACCTACGGTATAGAAGCCCTTTTGCAAAAAAGCACTCATTATGCTGAGGGATGTATACCAACAATCACACAAAAAATATGACACTACAGGTGTTTCAGGCAGTTCTTCGGCTATATTTTTTACAATATCAACCTTTGAAATTGCTTTGTTATACATTACAAAAGCATAGTTCAGCGTTATTCCGTTACAAGAAAGCATTACAGAAACTGCCTGATGACCGTAATCTTGCTTTTTCTTTAAGTGAGATTGGTGAAAATACGCATCTTGTATTGGATGCAAAGCCTTTGACGAGGGCTTTGTTTTTGAAGCGATGGTATCATCTGCAATGCAGTAAATCGGTTTGCCGGAACGGAGTGCTTCGTTATATATAACATTTATAACAGACATTTTTAATATATCTTCAAGCTGCTGTGTATTCCATTTGCTGTTATTCAAAAAATATGCAATTGTGGTTCTGTGGTTTAAGCTGTATTTTTCAAAATCTACGGTTTTACCATTATAACCTTTCATAAACACAGTTATGATTATGGTTATAAAATGTTTAACAGCTATATCTTTAAATAAAAAAGTTATATTTAATTCGTCTAAACACTTGAAAATAATTGTATCATGGTGTATATTAATCATATGGACATCAACTCCTATCTTGTTAATGTTTGGTGGTAATTACATTATACAATTATTTGAAGTTGATGTCTGTTTTTGTGCAACTTTTTATTTTTGCTCATTTATAGGTAAAGACCGAAAAAGGCAAGCCAACTGCTTTGCAGGAGGCAACAATCAGAAAAATCCTCGCCGCAGGCGGAACAGCTGTGGTTGTTCACTCGGTTGACGAGGTGCGGAGCATATTGGAAGGCTCCGTTCACTGAATACAAAGATAACAAAGAGAGATCGATTACATAGATACACTGATTCATTGCTGCAATGCCTCACTGAAAAACTTCAAAAAATTCTAATTTCAGAAAAGGAGGTTTGTAACATGAATGGTTATCAATCACTGGCAAATGCCATTGTGGAAAAGGCGGCAGAGGATTATATCAAGGCATTAAAAGCCTTGAAGAAAAATCCGGATTACTTTATAGCACAGCAGATGAAAAATGACTATGAGAGATTTTTTAAATCACAGTGGATACAGGTTTTGACTTCTGTGAATAGTATATGGTTAATGGATAAGCTGAGAAAGGCGGTGGGGTATCATGACTGCTAAAGAATATTTACAGCAGGCAATTCGCCTTGATGAAAGAATTAACAGCAAAATTGCTCAACTTGATGCTTTAAATGATCTTTCTACCAAGTGCACCTCCACTATTACGGATATGCCGAGAAATTCAAGTCCGAGTGTTTCAAAACTTGAAGATGTTGTTGTCAAAATAATTGATTTGCAGAACAGCATTAATAACGATATTAATCTGCTTATAGATTTAAAGCGTGAAATGACTAATGTTATAAAAAATGTAAATGATGTTGATTGCCGGTTGCTTTTAGAATTTCGCTATCTCTGTGGACACTCGTGGGAGGATATTGCAGTAGAGTTGGGATATACTACCCGAAATATACATTACCTACATAGACAGGCTCTTAAGTTGATTGAAGTGCCGGAATAAAAGTTTGCACAGTTTTTCACTTTTTTCACCTATTGACTTGTGGTATGATAAACTCAACAAAATTATCAGAAGCCTTCAAGGGATTAATCCTGCGAGGGCTTTCTTTATGTACAAAATCAGAAAGGAAGGTGAAAATGAATGGGCAGACGAAACAAACATAAGGTCGAGAGAATACCGACCCTTGACACCCCGGATGCCTGCCATGACTGGCTTGATAGGTATAAACCAAGACCTACAGTAGTCAGGCAGTGGGAAGTCTGGTATGCGTGGCTTGGCAATCACCCTTATTCCTCTGTGCAGGAAGGTGATCGCCCTGTGCTTATTATGAGCAATGACCACAATACCAGGTTTTCAAACACTGTGACCATAATTCCCTTTACTACGAAAATGAAGAGGCTTGAACTTCCATCTCATGTGGTAATCGGCAGAATTGATGGCTGGGACAAAAGTAAGGATTCTTTAGCGCTTATGGAACAGATGACTACCATTGACAAGCGGCGGCTTATGAGTAAGGTCGGAGAAATAACCGATGTTGCTACAAAAGAAAAGCTGACAAGGGCTGTTATGGCACAGCTTGGTCTAAATAAAAATTTCGAGGAGGAAACGGAATGACAAGAAGTGAAGTTTTAAATGCAGCGGAAAAATGTGTCTGTGAGGACAGGGATAAGCAGTATGGTTCACCGGAGGACAACTTCGCAAGAATAGCCGCACTGTGGAGTAATTACAAAGGCTTTACCTTTACTCCAAAGGATGTGTCTGTGATGATGGTTTTGGTAAAGGTCGCAAGGCTGTCCAGTGGAGACAGCATTGGCAACTACGTGGATATTGCAGGGTACGCTGCCTGCGGCGGCGAGATTTCTTCAAACAACGAAATTAATAAAAAGAATGTCGCAGCGGAAAGCATAGAACCGAAAAAACCTGCTGAAATTTACAAGATTCCATACAAGCAGTGGAAACTCATTATAAAACAAGGCATGGAAAATGTGCCTCGTGAAAAGTTCTACTTCCACAACGGAATAGAATGGATTGGTGTGGATAACAGCACAGGCGAACTGTGGACAGAAGAATTTCTTACAGAGAAGGGCTGTGTCGCATGGCTTGAAGACGACTATGCTTCGGAGGATTTCGAGGAGGAAACAGAATGAAACGATTAAGAGAATTAACAGCGGTGTTGGTCACAGTAGGAATTGTAATTGCGGTGTTAGTTGGCTGTACCGAGGTAAACCATAACATTTCACAAGAAGCCAATAACTTCAATGTGTCGAGGAGACTGGAAGTCATAAATGCCAGGACAGATAAGCCGCTTTTTGAACTTATCGGCAACTTTGCACTGACAAACAATGCGGAGAATGAGCTTGTGGTTATGGTGGAGCTTGAAGACGGAACGTATAAAAAACACTATATTTACCTGAACGATTACACAATGTATGTGGTTGAGGACTTAAGCGGTTCGGATGTCAGTCCGTTCCAGTATGAAATCCATGTCCTGCCTGAACAGTTTAAAGTGTTCTCGCTACAGAGTGTGGATTAAAGGAGGAGAAGACAGAATGAATATTTACACAAGTGAACAAGTATCAAATGGTCATCCCGATAAATTACGCGATATTTTGGCAGATAAAATATTGTGCGACTGCCTTAAACACGACAAGGAAAGCCGTGTGGCTATTGAAGTCCTTATTAAAAACAATCACATCATTATTGCCGGAGAAATCACTTCAAAACACGAACCCGACTATAAAAAAATGGTGAATGAAATGTTTGAAGAGATAGGCGAGGAAAGACTGGGCTATAGTGCGGATTATTTCGACATCGGCGTTATGGTCGAAAAACAGTCTCCCGATATTGCTCTCGGAGTTGACAAGGGCGGAGCAGGTGACCAGGGAATCATGTACGGCTATGCTACAAACGAAACACCGGAACTTTTGCCAATTCCCTATATTGTAGCAACAAGGTTTTTGAAACTTCTTGCAGCTCATCCTTCGAAAATGTTCAGAGCAGATGCCAAAGCACAGGTCAGCTTCGACTATGACAGCGGCAGAATAACAACATTTCTGTGTTCGGTTCAGCATTCCGAAGATGTGGAGCCTTCTGACTTCCGAACCATCATAGAAACCCTTATGGTTATGGCTGCTTCCGAATATGGATTGAATTCCGACTTTGAGAAGCTCATAAATCCAACAGGACGATTTGTAAAGGGCGGTCCTTTTGCCGATTGCGGAGTTACGGGAAGAAAACTTGCCTGTGATACTTACGGCGGCATCGGAAGAATCGGAGGCGGAGCAATGTCGGGTAAGGACCCCACTAAGGTTGACCGTTCCGCTGCATATATGGCAAGGAAAATAGCGAGAGACATTGTAAGAGGCGGTTATACGGATAAATGCGAGATACAGCTTTCCTACGCTATAGGAGTTGCCGAGCCTGTGGGTATCGCAATTGACTGCTTCGGAACCGAGACACAGCCTCTTGATTTTATTCGGGCTTACGTGAAAGACAGCTACGATTTAACGCCGAGAGAGATTATCAAAAAAACTTGACCTTCTCAATATTGATTATAACAAGGTGTCAGCATATGGGCATTTCACAAACCCTGATATGCCTTGGGAGCAGTAAAAAACCGACAAAAAACAGTCGGTTCATTTTACAGATTATTTTCTATTCGTCTCTTAACAGCTTCCTTGTAAACCTTCTCATCGGTACGTGCCGAGACAACAATTATTTTCATGATTGTGTCTTCTTGTATAATTTTGTAGACAACACGAATACCGATATTTTTGAATTTAATTTTAAGAAGATTTGTTAGATTCATGCTGCCTTTGTTGCCGAGGGGCTTTCCGTAGCCGCCTTCGTTTCTTGGAAGAGGATTTTTGCTGACTTTTTTGATGCCGTTAAATACCTGTTTTTTAACAGAACCATCAAGTTCATCCATGTCTCGGTCAGCTTCGGGAAGAAATTCAATTTCCCAGATCATTCGATTTCAACATCCTCAATTTCATCTAAATCGTTTTCAGTGATGCCGTGGCGAGCCATTACATCAGCCATAGGGATTCCAGGTTTATCCCCGTTTTTCTCAAGCCGCTCATATACTTCAAGAAGAAGAGCATAATCTTCTTCAATCTCAGACAATCTGTCATATTCGTTCGGTGAAAGAATAAATGCGGTAGGTTGGTTGTTTTTAAGAACTATCAACCGTGATTCACTGTGAAGACGGTCAAAAATACGAGAAGCCTGTCCTTTATTGAATTGAGAAATAGAGACAAGACTTTTAGCTACATTTGTTGCAGCAGCCATAATTAACACCTTCTTTCTTTAAGTTATCTTTATTATATGCTATTTGTGGCAGAATTGCAATAGCTGAAAGAAAATTTGTTGTAAAATTTTAAGTACAATTTATAGGAGATATAAAATGCCGTACAAACCGAAGGTTCCATGTCAACAGCCCGGTTGCGCTGAATTAGTTCAACTGGGTAGAAAATACTGTGATAAACACAGAAAACTGCACCCGGAAGTCACAAGGTCGGACACTAAAAAGCCTTATAGCAGCAGTCGATGGCAGAAGGTACGAAAACGCTACCTTGCATCACACCCGTTGTGTGTATGCTGCCTTGCTAAAGATCCGCCTGTGTATTCAAAGGCGACTGTGGTCGATCACGTTAAACCGCACCGAGGAGACCAGGACAAACGCATGAAATTTTTTCAAAAATGTAATATAACTGAAACACAAC